>CAYUEO010000007.1:0-4718 GCA_964443755.1 uncultured Gammaproteobacteria bacterium
CAGTTACTAACTTAGCAACTGGGGAGTTGCTAACTAAGACTGGGTCAGCAATAGTACCAGTAGCAACAGTCATGGTCTGACCAGCGATGTCAGTTACGCTAGCACCACTGACGGAAGTGTTAGACGGTGTTGTAACACCGGAAACAGTTAAATCAGTAATAACAGTTTCTCCGTTGGTCAAGTCACCAAGGTCTACAAAGACATCAATAGTCTTAGTTTCGTTAACACCTAGAGTGAAATTGACTGGGAAGTTGTTCTGTGCCTGCGGTAATACTGGAGTGGTATTGTCGCTGATATACAGATTAGATAAATCTGTTAAAGCGGCAGTGCCAGTAACATCGATGCGGAGGTTAGTTACGCGAATACCCTCAGAAGAACCAGCCTTAAGGATATAAGAACCAATCTTTACATTGTTAGTGTTCTTGGAAATATTTTGGCTCTGAAGACCGGTATTAGCGGCAACAGTCAAACTACCAGCAACGATGGACAATGAACGACCAAGGTAGGTGGCATCAACAGCAGGAGTCGTACTATAAGAAGAAGCTCCTTCTAATTTATTAGCCAAAACTACTAAGTCAGCCTGAATAGCAGTAGCCGCGGTACCAGCTAAAAGATCTAAAGTACCACGAACTTCCAAAGTAACAGTCTGACCAGCTTCGATGGTGAATAGGTTGCTAGTACCGAAGTCCTTAGAACCACCACCAAAATCCCAAGACAAAGAAGATCCGACCTGAGCGCCATTAACGTAAAGCGCTAAGTCATCAATACCTTCAGTGGCGGCGCCACCAGTCAAGGTTGGGGTAACGCGCAGGCTATTAACCTTAACGTCTTCTCCAAAAGCCTTCATGGTGTACTTGGACAAAACAGCGTTAGAAGCATTCTTCACAACTTCGGTTGTAACGAAGTTAGGATCAGTGGCGATAGAAACGCTACCGGCATTGATTGTAGATGAAGAAGATGTGTTCAAACCGCTTGAAATAGCCACATTGACATTGTAGTTGGTATCAGTCAAGACAGCGTCAGACGCGGTCTGGAGTGAGAAACTAAATGTACGATCAGAGCCCTTTTCGATATCACCACGAAGTTCAACGATAGTTGCACCAGTGCTTAAACGAACTGGGGAGCTCAAATCAAAGGTAACGCGGTTATCAGAAGAAATAGAAGCGGTATTACCGACTTGGGAGCCGTTAACATAGAGCTTCAAATTCTGAATCGCATCAGTTGGGATAGAACCAACCTGCCTGAAGCTAATATGCTTCAAATCAACAGCCTTATTGGTAACCTGGAAAGGAGCGGACCAAAGAGTCGCGTTCATTGTGCCAGCATTAATAGTAGCACCAGCAAAAGTGACAGCGCCTAAGGTAACGCCGGCCAGATCAGCAGCTGAAGTCATAGACATCAAATTACCAGAGAGAGGGAAAGAACCCGTAACACTGGCGGCTGAAGCTGTAACATCAGAAGCGGCATTAATAGACATACCAATATTACCGGTTGTACCAGTCACATCAGCTTTTACAGTGATGGTCTTGGTTGATCCGGCTGGGACGATAATAATACCGTTGGTATTTGAGAAAGTAACATAACCGCTGCTCAAAGAAGCATTATCAGTGAGCTTGGTGTTGCCTTCGTACAAATATACGTTGCTCAAAGAGCTATCAGAAGAAATTCCAATTCTCTTAAGCTTTAAGGTTTTAACAGTAACAGCACCGTCATTGGCAGCCGTCAAATTGAAAGAAGCCAAGTCAGCTGTGGCCTGACCGTTGATAACGGTAGTCGCAGCAGCGGAACTAGAACTCAAAGAAACCATTAAACCAGAACCAGTTACAACTGGGCCTGAACCACCATTCTGAGCAACATTGATCAAAGCAGTTTCAGCATTGCTGATAGCAGTGCCTCCGGCAGTGATGGTATTGCTGATAGTGATAACATCGGACCAGTTAAAGCGATTGGCATTGAAAGCCGCTTCGCTACCGATCATACGATAGTTGGTACCGTCGTAGTAGTAAACGCTAGCGGAGCCAGCGTTCTTTACTAATGAACCGGCCGGTACTGCACCGTCGGTCAAAGCGGAACCCATAGTATAGTTGACAAAGAAAGCATCTGGAACGTCAACTACTCTTTTTGCCCAATCAGTGCCGTAGAGGGCAGCTGCCTGAGCTTCGTTTTGGATCTTGCGGAGAGTGCCATCTAATTCAACGGCATAAACTGCAGGATCGGTCGTGATCTTCACGAGCTTTGTACCAGCTCTCATGGTCACGTTGCCACCCAAAGGATAGCTTTGTAATTCAGAAGCAGGAATGGTTACCACGCCACTGAAATCAGTGTACCAGGAAAAATAGGTAGTAGAATTCGGGAAGACATATCTCTTACCATCGGAACCAAGGTAATAAACAGAGGAATTACCGGCCATCTTGATCAGATCGCCAGCGGAAGCCGCTGCTTTAGCGGACGGGGCGACCAAACCGGTCATACCGAGTACCGTTAATACCATTACGCCGATGACGAGAAGTTTGCGTAATTTTTGCATAAGTAATAATTAAATTATTTCCGTTGTCCAGACAATAGTAGACGGAACAAGGGATAATAATTGCTTTTCGTCTTTGAGCACTTCTCGATCTTTAGATCGGTTAGCGGTAAATCAGTCGGAATCCCGCTTCACCAGCCCTTGATAGCTTAAGGCGAGGGCTGACTGATCTTAATTAAAGTTCTGCCAGCGAAGCGCGTGTTGCCCCGGACTGGAGAAAAGCTTAACCGATTTACTGTTTTCCAATTTTGGAACGATTAGGCTTATAAAGACGAAAATGAATAATTTGTAATGGACAAATCATCGCTCGCGCGACTCGACCCTTTACGGGATTTGCCGATCCGCTATCTTAAGTCAGACTTACGTCCGACCTGAAACGCGAATCTGTTAATTTATCTCACCGGGTCAGTCCATATCAGACGACGTATCCTCTTGATTGGGGTAACCAGCAAAGGGAGATAAACTAACAGATTAGCGCTACTGTTTATTTTTTGATGATCTCATCAACTTCTTTTAATTTATCAGAAGCCTTCTCGTAATCTTTGGCGTCGAATAACTGAGTCGCTTCTTCTAATATTTTATCCGCTTCGGAACTAACTACTGGTTCTGCTTCACTATTTGTTTCTGTTTCTAAGGTAGTAGTGGCCGGAGAGCTAGTTGCTTCGTTATCTATTATATTTTCCGGAGTAACAGTAGCGAGTATCCCTGCGACAACTTCAGAGGCGGGATTATTTTCTTGAACTTGAATTCCCTGCTCATTCTTCTCACCTTCAGCGATAACAATATCTAGCGGATCTTCGGTTTGAGCGGCTGGCTGTTTTGCTTCACTAGCTGATTTAGAAGCAGCCAAACGGCCGATACCGCTTCTAACTGTTTCTACCTCTTCTTTAAAACTATGATTTAATTCTTCAACTCTCTGTTTGTTCTCTTCTTTATTAAATTCCGGATCAGCTAAAATAGAAGTAATATCTTTAGCATGCTCAGAGGCATAGCGGACCGCTAACATATCTCTAGCCTCGGTATTGAAAGTTGTATTAAGGCGAACTTGCTCGGAAATAATTCGCGCTATATACAAGGAGTCGTTTGGTTTAGCTTGAGCAAAAAACTGGTTGCTATAAACCCCACCCATAATAAGCAGGAAAACAAAAGACGCAAAAGCCGAAGCCGGCCGAGCGGCCGCCTTCGTGAAACTTGAGAAATTAATCAAAGCAATTTTCCAGGCCGGCAAATTAGCCGCTCCGGAATTAGAAATCTGGGCTAGCAAAAGTTCGCGGTTCCCCTCTAACCACTGACGGTCAGGAGCCACGTTCTTTAAGCTCTTTAATTTTTTGCTAAGATCCAAATTTGTCATACACTCTAGTATACGGATGAAGCAGCAAAACGTTACAGTTATTTTTTATCAGCCTCGCTTTCTTCTACCAGCTCTCTTAGTGCGGTTAAAGCTCGGTGTAAAAGGACCCGAACATTACCCTTTTTCTTACCGCTAATTTCCGCTATTTCATCTAGACTCAAATCATTAATAAAGCGCATGATAATTACTTCTCTATATTCGTCCTTAAGGCGTGGTAATTGTTTCATTATCAGCTCTAAATTATCAGCCGAATCTATTTTCTCTTGCGGATTAATCGTGTCGTCAATCAGATCAATTTTTTTAGTTTCATCGTCCAAAGAAGCCGTTTTCTTCCCGCCGGTTTCTCGGTAATAATCTATGATTGAAGTTCTAGCTATTTTATATAATAAGCCCCTAAGAGTATTAGAATCTTCCAGGGTTTTATTTTGGATATGGTGCCAGGCTTTAAGAAATATTATCGAAGTCAAATCATTAGCTTCCTCTCGACTACCAACCTTAAAATAAACAAAGCGATGAATCTCGCTAACGTTCTCGTCGTAGACCTTAACAAAAGCCTCACGGTCACGACTTTTTAAGCGGCGCATCGCCTGCTGATCTTTAAATTTTTTTAAAAATTTTATGGCCATTTTTCGGTCTAATAATCTTAACAAAAATAACGGGACTTCCTCGGGCCCGCCAAAAATTCAAATCTTAAAATCTAAAAATATCCTAACATATCAGGAGTGGGAAAGCAAGCGTTTTTACAGGCATTTATGCACATTTTACTCTTAGGCCCTTAGGGTATTAAATCGGACATAAGTAGAGATTTAGAGCTAGACAACTAGCCCTCCTCTTGACTTAAAA
>CAYUEO010000007.1:4728-20005 GCA_964443755.1 uncultured Gammaproteobacteria bacterium
TTAAAACCGGCCATCAGCTTAAATAAACAAATAGTCTCAAAGTCCAAGCTACTCTGGACTTAAATAAAAAATCTCTAAAATACTTAGGCTTATTTAATTACTTAAGTCTAGGATATTGTGGACTTAAGTATGATATTAAAGCCTGAGTTCCAAAATCTAAGCCACTTAGGCGCCTCTAAAGTTTCTAAGATCAAGCAAGCTATTTGGGTTTCCGTCTCTGAGGCGGCGACTATCGGCGGCGTTAACGACAAGACTATTCGCCGGGCGATTAAACTTGATCCTAAGTTGCAATATAGAATTGTCAAAAACCGTTACCAAATTGAAGTCTCTTCCCTGATTTATTTTCTCAACAAAAACACCAAGCTTGCCAATAAGTTTAAAGACTTCGGCTTTGGCCAGTATGTTAAGGAATGGGATATTTAAAAGAACTCCTTAAAGGAGTTCTTTTTTAATACTAAGAATATAATTGGCTATGCGTACCAATAGCGATAAAATAAACAACTTGGCCACCATCTATTTCCTCAAAAATAGCTCGCCAATCACCAGTGATATTGATACTACGATAATTCTTCAACTCGCCCATTAATGGATGGTTATTTAATGTAGAATGATTCTGATTATTAATAAAGATTTCTAATCTCTTTTTAAAGTTAGTTTTTATATTTTTTGGACATTTTTTAAAGTCCTTAATAAACTTTTTAGAATATGCAATCTGCATATATTATTTATTGTCCAAAAAACTAATAGCGTCTTTATTATTTTTAAAAGAGTGAAAATTATGAGCCTCTCTTTCACGTTTTGATTCTTTTATAGAAGATAGTAAATAGGCGCTAGGCGTGTCTTCATTTAAAGTAAAGAACACCGCCTTGTTGCGAATAAGTTGTTTTAAGAATCCATTAATCGCTCCGCTCAAACTCAAACCTAAATCAGCGGCTATTTTTTGAGCCTCCTTTTTTACTTTTACATCGGTCTTTATGTTTATAACTGTTGAATTCATACTTTTAGCGCTAACAAATTAATATATACAATGTATATACTTAATATATACCACGCCAAAAACATTGTCAACACTTATTAACAAATCCGTTAATATTCGTAATAAAAAAACCGCTCCGGATTCCGTCGGAGCGATTTTTATAATCTATCTTGCTTAAGGCGGGTCTATCTTTTTATTCTTCCCGCCACTACCAATTCTAATTAAAGAATAGCATCTTTTACGGCCTTAGCCAAGCGGAACTTGACTACGGTCTTAGCCGGTATCTTGATGGTTTCACCGGTCGCTGGGTTACGACCTTCTCTGGCTTTTCTGTGAGCCTTAACTAACTTACCAAAACCAGGAACGATACACTCACCATTTTTCTTAACCTCTTTGTAAACGATTTCTGTCAGCTGATCTACAAAGGCGATAGTTTCTTTCTTGCTCAGATTGGTCGCTTCAGCTAAAGTAGCGATCATCTGTGACTTGGTCATTTTCGACATAGTTTTTTGCATGGGGACTATTATAAGCAGACTAGCCGCTTAATAATAATTGCCAAAAAAATTATTGATATTTTAAATTAATTAAACAAATATTTACTGTCACGCCTAATATTTTTTAAATAACTCAAAATAACTAATGTTTATAAGTGTATTATAGCATACCCCTAAAATAATGCCAATAGAAACGGGGCTTACATAACATTAGGCTGCAAGTGGTAGTAAGGAGGGTTGTCTTTATACCTGGTAATCGCCAAGCGAATAATTTCTTCTAGGAAATCTCCATAGTCTAAACCAGTGAGCGCGGCGGATTTTGAGAAAGTGCCGCTCATGTGTAAAGACGGATTAGGATTCATTTCTAAAACAAAGGGATTATTATTCTTATCGACTTTAATTTCAATTCGACCGTAGTCGTGACAATCTAAAATATTATAAGTATCTAAGGCTATTTCTCCTATTAATGTCTCGAGTTTTTTGCCGATATTTTTTGGCGGCCTTTGGACAATAATTTTTTTATACTCCCCCGGATCAGCGTACTTAGCTTCAAATGGATAAATGTGCCAAAGATTATCAGGTAAATTATCAAAGATAGACCGAGCTAAAGGTAGAACGCGCAGATCATCCATCTCGCTACCCATAATTGGCACATCATACTCATCCCCATCAATATACTCCTCAACTAGAGCTGGCCGGCCGATTTCTTTAATAACTACTTCTAACTGCCGATCGAGTTCCGCTTTATTTCTAACTACAGAATCATTAGTAATACCAATAGAATTATCGGTATTAGCCGGCTTAACAATCAAGGGGTACTTTAAATCGTCTCTAATTTCATCATCTAAAGAATAAACATAATCCCATTCCGGGGTCGGTATTTTATGATAAGTCAGAAGTTTCTTAACCCTGATTTTATCGATTGATAGACCAAGAGTAAAAGGATTAGAGCCGGTATAAGGAATCTGTAAAGTATCAAATATGGCAGCAGCGTGTGGCTCGAGTAAACTAGAATTATTTATTCTTTCACAAACATTAAAAACCAAATCTACCGAACTATTTTTTAATTCATTAAAAGCTTTTGGCAAGTCATTGAAATCAAAAAAACTAACCTGATAACCACGAGCCCTTAAAGCTTGCTCAATATCCTGCCCTATCACTGTCAAATCTTTCTCAACTACGGTTTCCTGATCATGACCGGTTTCTTCATACAAATTACAGGCCACGCCGATATGTAAATTACGTTGATTAGAAATTTCCATGCGCCTAATTCTTTCAATTTTAGATCGGCGCTTGAGCACATCTAAATTCATCGCTGAAGCTGAAAAAGGAGAGTTTCTTTTAGTTTTACCGAGCGATGAAGCCGGATGAAATTTAGCGACCTCAAACTCAACTGCCTTTTCCGCCTCTTCTAAATTATCTCGAGCATCGAGATGGTTCTCTCCGGAAACTAAAATCCAACCTAAATATTCGTAGCCATCCGGTGGCGCCAAAACAGAATCACCAATTTTTTTCTCAAACTGAAACTCCCGGACATAAGGTCGTCGCTTCAAATCCTCAGCTACTTCTAAATTTACTAAAATTCCCGAATGATCTGAGTTAAAAGTTTTAGCTACTAAATAATCGTGCGGGCCGGTAGGAAAATCATACTTGGGAATATATAGGCCACAAGCAATTCTAAGTAACTGTTCAACTAAATCAACTCGCCAAACTGACTTAATGCTAGGATAGACTTCGTCACCTCCTAGGCGCAGATTAATTTCTAAAGGCATCGGGCCATGCGCGGTCGCTTTAGCCTCAAAATGCAAACAACCGTTAAGAATCCCTAGCTTTTCTAGAGCTTCATCCGCCATAGCTAAAAGATCCGCCTGAGTTTTAGGCGGTAAACTAGAGGGTGTAGTTCTAGTGGTCTCAATAAAAAAGGGCTCTTTAGTTTGGCTGTTATCGGATATAGCACAGAATTTAATCTTACCGTTCTGGACTAAGATATCTAAATCAACTTCATCTCCATCAATATATTCTTCTACAAATACCTCTAGACCATCACTTAGAGCTGATTCAACTTTAGTAGAAATCTTCTTTTTAATGTATTCGTAACTCTCTTGCAATTCTTCTTGATTATCTACCTTCATCACAAAAGCACTCGCCGCCCCAAACACTGGCTTAACTACTAACGGAAAACTTAATAACCGAGATGCCTCTTCTAGGTCTCGGTTATTTTTTAGTTCGCAATGCTTCACGGTCGGTAAACTATTTTCGGCACAAAATTCCCGGAAAGCTTGCTTGTTTCTAATACGACTGGCTACTTTATAGGAAATACCTGGTAAACGATATTTATCAGTAATTTTAGCAGTTAATAAAACATCATCCTCTAAAAAAGTCACTGCTCCATCTAAATGCACGTCAGCGTGAGCCTCTAAAAAGTCATCCACAGCACTTAAAGCAGCCACATAACTACGCGTGTCAGCCGTTATTGCATAATCGACCAAGGGCAAAAAACTATCAGCACTTTTTCCTAGCAGTACTATTTTAACGCCCAAGCTTTTAGCTCGCCGCACAAATTGCTTCTTGGAATGAAGCGGATCATTAGCATCGGCTGTGTTAACTATTAGGACTGTTTTTTTAGAGAGAGGATCGCCCGGAGCCGGACTGCCTGGCTGCGAGCCGCCCTCTCCATCAGAGTTGGCGTTAGAGTTCATATTATTTAATATTATAAGTTACCCCTATTTCTATGACCACTTCCCGTTCACCGGCTGGAGTCTCAGGTGAGCTCTCGTTTACCATTCCGCCCTTGCCGTAATCGTAGGTACTATAAGCCGGTAATGGACTTAAATAATTTTCATACCAGCCAACAATCTCTTCTAATTCTACTTCAGCTGTTTCAGCTAAAGAACCACTTTTATTCTTAGCATCTGAAATAGCCGCTAACCTAGCTTGCTGCTTAAGTTCGTTCATCTGGGAAGAATCAAAAGTTAAACTACTAACTTGGTTGGCTCCAGCTTTTGAGGCAGCAGCAATTACTCGGCTAAGCTTGGCCTGATCTTGATCGTAGCCAGTTACTTTAATTACTAGCTGCTGATTGGCGTTATAGCCCGATACGCTAGAAATATTATCCTTATAATCATACTGAGGATAGAGTGAATAATTCTGAGTCTGGATACTTTCCGGCTCTACTCCGGCTTCTTTAACTGCCTTAATAATACTGGCTACTTTCGCATTTAACTGATTTAAAGCATCATCTGGCTTAGCGATTTTATCCATCTGGACTCCCAAAGTAATAACCGCTAAATCCGGGTTATAAGCAACCCGGCCCTGACCAGTAATAGTCACAGTCCTGAATTGCTGGTTAGTAATTCTATCTCGTAACATAGCTACTACCAGTACCGCCGCTAACATGACTACTCCGACAATAACTATCGCCGCTTTTGCCCCGCTTGATAAGGTTTTTTCTTCATTCATATTTTTATTTTTAAATAATAGTTCTTTAAATTATCAGGCAGCCGCTCAATAGCATAGCGCAGCGATGTTCTAGGTAAATTATAAACCTCCTGATCTAAAAAAGCACACAACTGCTTCTCGCTCACCCGTTTACCAGCTTCTCTTAACATCCAACCAACTGCTTTATGAATTAAATCATGCTTATCATTTACAAGCTCCCTAGCTAGTTGAAAGGCTTCTTCGCTCCGACCGGCTCTTATAAAAGAATAGCTAGAAACCATAGCAATCCGCCTCTGCCAAAGGTCTTTCGACCTGGTCATACTAATTAGACGTGAAATTCCTTGATTAGTAACAAGGAGATAATCTCCGAATATCTTAGGAGCAGATAAGTCTACCAAATCCCAGTTATTAATACGCTTCCTAATTGTATAATAAAAGTCAAAAATCTGTTTTTTTGTTTTTAAATCACGAGCCCTTTGATATTGAAAAACTAAGATAAGTAGAGCCGTTAAACGGAACTCATGAATCTGGCTAGCTAAAAGCCGTTTCAGATCTTGAAAACTTAAGTCCTGATACTTCTTGGCTATCTGGCGCGTCAGTGGAACGGTTAAGCCAATAAATACATCTCCAGCGCCATACTGACCGGGCCCAGTCTTAAAAAATCTTTGTAAAATAAGAGCTTTTTTAGGATTAGCTAAGCTTTTAAGTTCTTTCTCTAAGCTCTTTAAACTAGACATAATTAATAGTGATAATCCTTGCCATTAATTATCGTGGTGGCTCTATAGATCTGTTCTAAAAGGATAACCCTGGCTAACTCATGAGGGAAAGTTAAAGCAGATAAAGACAACTGAGGATAACGCTCATAAAGATCCGCACTAAAACCTAAAGTACCGCCCACTACTAAAATAACTGACCCCTCTTTTTCTAACCAAGCAGCTAGTTCCGGTGAACTGTACTCTCGACCTCTTTCTGCCAACAAAAATACGGCTCCCGGACGATTGGAAGCCGAACGTTTAGTTAAGTAGTCTTGTATAGCCTTGCCTTCCGCTCCTTTAGCTTTTTCCTGATTACTCGCTGAAAATGATACCGAAGCTAACTCAACAATTTCTAATCGGGCATAGGGTTTTAGTCTTTTTTGATACTCATTCCCTAAAGCCAGATAGTTTTTATCCTTAATACTCCCAACCGCTAATATAGTTATGTCTAACATAATATTACCAAGACCCACTCGATCCGCCACCACCTGAACTACCGCCACCAAAACCCCCAAAACCACCGCCTCCCAGACCCCCGCTGCCGCCACCGAAACCACCCGGGCCACCAATAAACCAAATCCCCTTACCTTTTTTACGAGGTCGCGGGGCCGGTAAAATACGTGATACTAAAAAGTCTATTAATAAGCCAAGTCCGCCAAAAACTAAAGCAAATATATACCACAGAGCCTGGAAAAAAACTAAGGCAATTATTAGACCAAAAAGCGCACCAATTATACCTCCCTGCCACCAACTCTTGCTCTTAGCCATCCAACGCCAGAGAGAAGACAAAACATAAAAAACAAAAATTAATAACCAAAAGACTGACTCTAAATTAATATTGCTAAAAAAACCGCTTGATTCCTTATCTGAAGGAGCCTCATACTCCCCTTGCGTAGCCGCAATTATATCGTTAGTCGCTTGATTTATGCCGCCGTAATAATCACCGGCTTTAAAGGCTGGTTGTAGAGTTTTTGAAATAATTTGGAAGGCAGTCGCGTCCGGTAAAGCTCCTTCTAGCCCGTAACCGGTTTCTATACGCATTTTTCTATCAGAAATTGCCACTAGAAGCAAAACACCATTATCGTTTTCTGCCCCGCCTATACCCCATTCTTCAAATAATTTAACAGCAAAGTTTTCTACAGTGTCTTCCTCTAAAGACCCTAATGTTACTACCGCTATCTCATTAGAACTAGACTCTTTAAAGGCCTGAAGCTTGGCCTCTAACTCATTTTTTTGGCTCTCATCCAAAACACCGGCGTAATCATTAACAAAACCGGCCGGTCGCCCCGGGCTATAATAAGCCGAGACGGAACCGGCCGTCAGAAAAATAAGCAGCGAAAATATGACAATAATACGTCGATACATCTCCTAAAATCTTAGTTTTTTATTCACCGACATTAAGATCAACGGTTGGAGCATTTTCAACTCCCTCGGCGATATCAAAGTAATTCTTATCCTCAAAACCAAAGATACTCACTAAAATATTAGTTGGAAAACGCTTGGTTAAAACTTTAAAATTACGAACCTCATCATTAAACCTAGTTCGTTCCACGCTCACTCGATTCTCGGTACCCTCAAGCTGGGCCATTAAGGTTTGGACTGTATCAATAGACTTTAAAGTAGGATAATTTTCCATTATTACCAGTAAACGACCTAAAGCTGATTCTACTTGATTAGCGGCCTCTACTCTTTCATTAACACTCTGCGCGCCGCTATAATTAGCGCGAGCTTCCGCTAGTTGACCAAAGACTTCTTGCTCTTGATCCATAGCCCCTTGAACTGAAGAAACGAGGTTAGGAATCAAGTCAAACCTTCTTTGATATTGCGTCTCTACCTGAGCCCACTGACCATCCACCGCCTCATTAACTGTTACCAAGCGATTATACCCGCTCCAGAACCACAGGCCAATAACTACGACTACTCCTAAAATTATCCAAATAGTTTTGTTCATATTTTATTTATTATTTGCTCAGCGTTTTTTAGCGCTAAGGATAAATGCATTATAACACAGATTTTATCAAAAAAAAAGAAGCCAGGAGCATGAATATATTATCCTTAAGGGATAAAAAAGCATTCATGCTGCTAGGCTTCAAATTCTAAATAAAGGGTTGGATGCTCCAACGTGTCCGAAGAAATACACTTCATCGTTTCATTCATTCACAGGAGCTTATGGCTTTTTGGACCGAGCATCCTCTCCTTTTTATATATAGAGAACTACTACAGCTACAATGGTAGCTTAGTCTATATTTAATGTCAATCAGCTAGTTATTACCGCTTAGAACGCACTCTTTCGTTCTCGGTTAACAGCTGCTTCCGAAGTCGGACGCTTTTAGGAGTAATTTCTAAATATTCATCATCATTCATAACGCTTAAACCTCTTTCCAGAGTCATTTCTACATGAGGGGTTAAAATAATTGCCTCATCGGTTCCAGAAGCTCGAACGTTAGTTAGCTGCTTACCCTTTGTCGGATTAACCGCCATGTCGTTTCCTTTAGCAACGTTACCAATAACCATGCCCTCATAGACTTCGGTATTAGGAGCGATATAAAGCACCCCTCTATCCTGAAGGTTCCACAACGAGAAAGCTAAAGTCTTGCCAGTAGCCATAGAAATCATTGACCCTAAATGAGTTCTTTCGATATCACCAGTAAACGGTTGAAATCCTGCAAAATGAGTACAAAGTATACCCTCACCGCGAGTATCAACAATAAATTCATTTCTATAACCTAATAAACCACGAGTCGGAATCTCAAAAATCAAACGCGACTGACCATTATGTGTTTTAAGATCTTTAAGTTGACCTTTGCGCTTAGAGATTTTTTCCATCACTACGCCCGTCATAGCTTCGGGAATATCTACAGTCAACTCTTCAAAAGGTTCCTGCCTAACACCATCTACTTCTTTAACAATTACCTGAGGCTGAGAGACCTGGAGTTCAAAACCTTCACGCCGTAAATTTTCTAATAAAATAGCAATATGTAGTTCACCGCGACCAAATACTTTGTAGAAGTTCATGTCAGAAAAATCGATCTTCAAGCCGACGTTAACTTCCAATTCTTTTTCTAATCTTTCTTTGATTTGGCGATTGGTCACAAACTTACCTTCTTTGCCGGCAAAAGGAGAGTTATTTACTAAAAAGCCCAAAGAAATTGTCGGTTCATCAATTTTAATAGCTGGCAGAGGTGCTTGTTCTGAAACTTGAGCGATAGTTTCGCCAATATATATATCAGATAAACCGGCCACCATAACTATATCCCCAGCCTGAGCTTCGGCTACTTCTTGGCGGCTAAGACCTTGGAAGGTAAACAATTTAGTAATTTTCCCCGGACGAGTTTCACCGTTTAAATTTTCAATAAAAATATTTTGACCGGACTTGATAACTCCCTCATAAACTCGGCAAATAGCTAAGCGACCTAAGAAATTATCATAGGCTAAATTAAAAGGCTGAGCTAAAAGCTTTTGAGTACTAGAATTAGAAGCTGAAGCGGCCGGAACGTGCTTAATAATTAAATCAAGCATTGGATCAAGATTTGTAGATTCTTCTTCTAGCTTTAGTTTAGCAAATCCTTGCTTAGAGGCAGCAAACACTACCGGAAAATCTAACTGTTCATCATTAGCGCCCAAATCAAGAAACAACTCGTAGACCATTTCGTTCACAGCCTCCGGACGAGCAGCCGGCTTATCAATTTTATTAATAACTACAATCGGCTTTAAGCCTAACTCCAAGGACTTCTTCAGTACGAATTTAGTCTGCGGCATCGGTCCTTCCTGAGCATCTACTAAAAGCAAAACGCAATCAATCGAGCGCAAAATACGTTCTACCTCGGAACTAAAGTCAGCGTGACCGGGGGTGTCAACAATATTAATTTTCGTGTCTTTATAAAAGACCGAAGTATTTTTTGAATAAATAGTTATGCCCCGCTCTTTTTCCAGATCGTTAGAGTCCATACTAACATCCGTACCGGACATCCCTGTTTGACGCATCAAAGCATCAGTCAAGGTTGTTTTTCCGTGATCAACGTGGGCAATAATAGCGATATTTCTAATTTCCATAGTAATAAAAAAATTACGTTGTGACGTAATTTTTGCGATTAAGTCTGGTAACATGTTACATTTTTACGGAAATTTAGTCAAGCTTCTCTAAAACTTGTCAAAGATAATATATATGATATAATAAGTAAAGACATCGAACCGAAAACCCGTGCAAACGGGAGGCGATCGACGGATCTAGGTACATGTCCTAAAGTAGCCCTTTTTAGGGGGCTATTTTTTTATTTTAGTTGTTAAGTGCCAATCTAACTACTTCCGGCAAACTTTTGCCCAGACCACTGTAATATTTTTTTCCATCTAGTTCATTAAGCGGCATCCAAACCGGCAAAGACATATATTCTTTTTCATAATCTTCAGCGTACTCTAAACTAAACTCCCCACCTGTAGCCTCAACAATATAAAACAGCATCTGACAATTCCAATGTTTATCATTATTAGAATTTTTGCTCAAATAAAAAAATGAACTAATAGCATGTATTACTCGGCCCACTTTAATATCTAAACCGGTTTCTTCTTTATACTCTCTAATCAAAGCTTCTTCTAAACTTTCATCCAAGTTAACTCCTCCACCCGGTAAATCATAACCATCCCATTGTGGCGACAAAAGAACCTGATTATCTTTAATTAAAATTCCGTAAACAGAGGGCCTAAACTGGATATCTGAGACAGGGACTTGGTGCAGCTCTCCTTGATTATCGTGACAACTGAGATGAGTCTTCATAAATATTATTTTTTCTTAACGGTCCGATCAGACCAGCGTTTAATTAATCGACAAACTTCTTCAAAGCCCGGATAAAAATTATGACCGACGCCTGAAATAACTACAGTATCAGATTCTTTACCCGCTAAAGATTTTTCAAACCAAGCAGCAATACTAGAGGTCGGACGATCGTGATACTCATCCGCCTCAGCTAACACAGCTAGTAAGGGCCTATTTGCCTTTCTTAAGGTAGTAGGTTTTTTATCAGAAGCATAAGTAAAGATTTCTTCTTGGCTATCAGGCGTATAAAGACTAATAAAGCGCTGCGCATCTATTGGCACCCGCCAAAGATTAGCCGGAAGTAGACTATGCGGCTGACCTGACTTAAATAATTTTTGAGCAGCTCGCAAAGCTTTTTTATAACTAGCCACATCCACATCTTTCTTAAGCGCCGCGTAATCACTAACTGGGGCTAATAAAACCGCTCCCTTAACCGGACTATTAGGTTTTTTAGCTAAATAAAAGACAGACTTCTGGCAACCGGTCGAATGGCCAATTAATATTATCTCTTTAGTTCCTAGATTCTTAGCAAAAGCTACAGCTCCAGATATATCATCAACACAATCCGTAAATACTTCATGGGCCATCCCGCCTAAAGCCGCTCGCTCGTGTTTACCGCCCTGAAAGCGTTTAAAGCCATTAATAATTCCGTAACCACGATTATTGAAAATTAAAACCGCACTATTTTTATCAGGCAACAAAGATATTAAATCAAATCGAGAAAATAATCCGCCGCCTAAACCATGAATAAAAATATAAACCCGTTTTGGTGTAGCCGGACCCAACTGTAACCCTGAAAGTTCAAGGCGCTGAGGAGTTAAGAAATTAATAACTTGAATTTGTAAGTTTTTCATAGGCTAATTTTACCCTAATAACGCCTATTAGGTCAAAGATTCCCCGCTTACCTTATTGACATTTTCTATAAAATGATGTAGTTTTAAGCCATTATAGTTCTTAAAAAATTTAATAAAACAAGGAGACGAACATGAAAGTGCTTATAATTATCATTAATTCAGCAAGATTAGTAGAATCAGTATACCCCCTAGCAGCCTTAATCCAAAAATTACCGCAACACTCAAAAATATACATCATTCCTGCAAACCGAGCCTGGTTTTTAAAAAATATTTTTGAAATTGATCTTGAGATAATAAAAACTGAAATCCATGAATCTGAACCAATAAAACCAAACATTTACCTAATAGATATTGGCCCAAAAGATTTTGATATTAATGATCTTATTAGATTTTCAAAACAATATTTCCCACAAATAGGTGGCTGGATAAGCTACATCTGGCCTCAAAACAACGCCTCAGAAATAAATTTCTTTAGAAAAATAACAACTCTAAAGGAAGATGAATTTCTATCTCAAGGCATTGAAAAAATTGGTTTTAATGTAGAATCGGATCTCAAAAATGCAGAAAGATTGCTTATCTCCCACAACATAAAGTTGATCCTGGAGGACCCAGATGTAAGTCGTATATTCAAAGCTTTTAAAGTAGCTAAAGAAATTTCTCGACACACTAGAGAAGATCATTTGTTTCCCCTAGTAATGCCTGCTGTCGTAGAAATATCTAGTGGTAGACATCATAAGTTAATTAGTTCTCAAGGCGCAAAGTGGGACGACATGCAAAATCTCACTAAAATAGCTTTAAAAAACATGCATGATGAACTAGAAATTTTTGCTGAAGCTAAAAAAATCAATAGACCGGTCGGATATGTTAATCTAGGCAAGGTACCTGAATATATCGACATCAAGACTATCATGACTCAAGCTGTCACAAGATTTCCTTATTTAGTCGTGATAAGATATCAAGTTAACGATGAATGGCACACAAACTTTATATCTACAAAGTTACAAGATAATAAGTTGTTGCAAAAATATCAACAAGAAAATCTTGACACGAAGGAATATGCAGAGCTGTTAAATATTTTAATACTCTACCATACAGATGTGCCAATAAACACCAACTAACCAAAAGCCCGACTTAATGCCGGGCTTTTTTATATACTACTTTTTTCGCAAAATAATCTTAACAATCTCACTACGCGCAGAAGTGCGCATCGGCGGACCCCAAGTACCGATACCACCATTAACTATAATATTGAAGTCACCCTCCGGAAAAAATCCGTAACCATACCCGCGGTGCCCCCATTTAATAACTAAATTATACGGAAACATCTGTCCATCATGAGTATGGCCAGACAACTGCAAATTTATACCAACTTTTTTAGCGGCATCAACATTCTTAGGAGCGTGAAATAACAGTATGCTCGGCAATTTTTCATCAAAACCCTCTAACTTTCTAATCGCTCTTTCTAAATCAAAATTAGAATCAAAAGAATAATTAATACCAATTATCTGTAAGCCATCTATATTAACCAGTTTATTATCTAAAATTTTTATAGGATTTTCGCTCAGTAAGCGCTTAACCTTACTAAAACCTAAATAAAGATCATGATTACCAAAGCTATAGTATGCTCCACGCGGCGCGTGCAGGCGTGTAAACGGATGATTTAACCAGGAAAATTCAGCCTCCATACCGTCAAAAAGATCACCGGTAATAAAAACCGCCTCTGGCTTTAACTCATTTATTTGATCAATAACTTTGTAGAAAAAGCGCTTGCGATAAACTGGCCCTAAGTGAACATCAGAAATTTGGACCACAGTTTTATCTACCCAGGAATCCGGCAAATCTTTAATAAAAACTTCATATTCCAAAATTTTTGGCTTTAAGGCATTATATACACCAATTATAGAAATGGTTGTACTACCTCCAAAAAAGATTATGTTTTGTAACCAAAACGGCAAATAAAATCCGACTAAGGGACCAGCAATTTTTATAATCACAATCACTGTGGACGCCACTGCTAAATTTACAAAAACGCCAATCCATAAAGCTGAGCCAATATAGTATATTCGAGTCAGTAAATTATCCCACTTATGGATCAAATATGAAGAAATCAGAACACTTAAAAAAAACAGGAGCATAATTAAACCAAGAGCAATTTGTGCCGGTTGAGAGTCAATAGAAAAAAAGCGAATGACCACTGACAAAAGTAGCGCATGACCGCCTAAGAGGGTTAAAAGAGTCGCAGAAAAATAGACAAGCTCCATCATAGAAACGGAAACGGACTGTAGTCGGATTTACCGGCTAACTCAGCCTCAATAGAAATTAATCGATTATATTTAGCGGTTCTCTCACTACGCGCTGGGGCACCGGTCTTAATTTGTCCTGTTCCTAAAGCAGCGGCTAGATCAGCAATAAAAGTATCTTCCGTTTCACCACTCCGATGCGATATTACCGAGCTTAAATTATTTTTGCGCGCTAATAAAATAGCTTGAATGGTTTCAGTTAAGGTGCCAATTTGATTTAACTTAATCAAAATAGAGTTAGAACTTTTCTCAGCGATCCCCTTCTCTAAACGCTTAACATTAGTGACATATAAATCATCTCCAACTACTTGAACATCAAGGTGGGCGGCACTAAACTCTTTAAAGTTATCCCAATCATCTTCCGCAAATATATCCTCCCAGGATTTAATCGGATATTTCTCCCCTAACGCAGCGTAGAAGCTACTTAACTCTCGACCATCCATAGTCTTATTCTCTTTTTTAAGCACGTAAGCTCCATCATGATAAAACTCACTAGCTGCAGCATCAATAGCAAATACAACATCTCGGCCTAGTTCGTAACCAGCTGCCACTACCGCTTCTTGAAGAAGTATAAATGTTTCTTCATTACTCTTTACAGCCGGCGCAAAACCTCCCTCGTCACCCAAGCTAACACTATAACCTTTTGATTTTAAAACTTTCTTCAAACTCTGATATATTTCTGCTCCGATACGAACAGCGTCAGCTATAGTTTTAGCGCCTACAGGCATAATCATATACTCCTGAATATCAGTCGCCCAATCGGCGTGTTTGCCGCCATTTAAAACATTCATCATCGGTACCGGTAAATGATAAACTCCGTCAAAATCTGGATTAAATTTACTCAAATACTGATATAAAGGTTTATTTTCCGCTGCGGCAGCGGCTCTGGCCACAGCTAAAGATACCGCTAAAATAGCATTAGCCCCTAAAACGGCCTTATTATCAGTACCATCTAAATCAATCATGATCTGATCTATTTTTTCCTGGTCACTAGCTATTTGTCCAATAAGAGCCAGCGCAATCTTAGTGTCTATATTTTTTATGGCCGTTAAGACTCCTTGTCCGCCATAACGCTTTAAATCGCCATCTCTAAGCTCGACTGCTTCATACTTGCCAGTTGAAGCGCCACTAGGAACGGCGGCTGTGCCCTGCGCTCCTCCTTCTAAAGTAACAGTCGCCTTCACCGTCGGGTTACCTCGTGAATCTAATATTTCTTGGCCCTTAATTGCGATAATTTTCATATTTTTATCTTAATATACTAAACCTTCTCGATTAATATATTTCTCGGTTCTAGTAATAACTTTATCGAGCATTTTAACAGCCGCTAAAGCGTGGTCTCCGACAGTCGTTTCGTCTGATAACATAATCACATCGGCTCCGTCTAAAACTGCATTAGCAATATCAGAAACTTCCGCTCTAGTTGGCGAAGGATTTTTAATCATCGAGGTCATAACTTGAGTGGCAATAATAGCTGGTGTTTTAAGCCAATGAGCGTGACGGATTAAATTTTTCTGGACAATAGGCAGCTCCTCAATTGGCGTTTCAATTCCTAAATCACCACGGGCAATCATAATCATATCGGAAACACGGATAATTTTATCAATATTTCTAAGCGCAATACCCCGTTCAATTTTAGAAACAATCTTAATA
>CAYUEO010000008.1:0-18755 GCA_964443755.1 uncultured Gammaproteobacteria bacterium
ACTATGCCAGAAAAGAAAATAGTCAAACCGATTAAATATATTTTTGTGGTCGGCGGCGTTATGTCGGGGGTCGGGAAGGGGGTAACTACTGCCTCTATCGGTCAAATATTGCAAGCACGAGGCTATAATGTCAGTGCTATTAAAATGGATCCTTATATTAACGTAGATGCTGGCACCATGAATCCTATTGAACATGGCGAAGTGTTTGTAACTGAAGATGGTGATGAAACAGATCAAGATATCGGAAACTATGAGAGGTTTTTGAATACTAATATTTACCGAGAAAATTACATGACGACTGGCAGAGTTTATCAGTCAGTTATAAGTAGAGAAAGAAATCTGGAGTATAAAGGGAGGTGTGTGCAGGTTGTTCCTCACATACCACAAGAAATTAGAGATAGAATAAACATTGCTGCAGAAAAAACGCAGGCAGAAATAATGATTGTTGAAATTGGTGGAACGGTTGGTGAATACGAGAATCTACTATTCTTAGAGGCCGCTAGAGTCATGAAGCTATATCATCCAAAAGATGTATTATTTGTAATGGTTTCCTATTTACCAATTCCTAATAAGATTGGTGAAATGAAAACTAAACCAACCCAGCACGCTGTTCGTAGTTTGCAAGGCGCTGGCATACAGCCTGATTTTATTATTGCTCGTAGTGAAGCACCAATTGATATGGCCCGTAGAGAAAAACTGTCTATCAATTGCAACGTACCACTTGATGCCGTAATAGCGGCGCCTGATGTCGATTCTATTTACGACATTCCCTTAAACTTTGAAAAAGATCACCTTAGCGAAAGAATACTAGAGAAGTTTGGTTTACCGCCTAAGCATAAAAGCAACAATATTGCTTGGCGAGAGATGGTTAAGGCTTCTAAAGTTAAAGACCCGTCAGTTGTAGTTGGTATAGTGGGAAAATATTTTGCCAGCGGAGATTTTTCTTTAGGAGATTCTTATATTTCTGTTATTGAAGCTATAAAGCACGCGGCTGCTTATAATAAGTGCCAGGTGACAATTAAATGGCTAGGAGCCGAGGATGTTGAAAAGCATGGAGCTAAGGTCTTAAAAGGTCTAGATGGCGTGATCGTCCCTCAGGGTTGGGGAGGAAGAGGGTCTGAAGGAAAAATAAAAACAATCAAATATTGTCGTGAAAATAAAATTCCTTATTTTGGCCTGTGTTATGGTATGCAAATGGCTGTTATAGAATTTGCTCGTAACGTAGCGGGCTTGAAAGATGCTCATTCAGCAGAAGCGGATCCTAAAACAAATAATCCTGTTATTCATATTATGCCCGGTCAGGCTGAAATCATTAAAGAAAAGGGTTATGGTGGCACTATTCGTTTAGGGGGTTGGCCTTGTCGCTTAGTCCCAGGGTCAAACTTACAAAAATTTTATTCAGTATTTACTGATAAAAAAGTGGTATCAGAAAGGCATAGACACCGTTATGAGTTCAATAATGATTACCGTGATATGTTTGAGAATTTAGGTTTAACAATCTCCGGTACTTCGCCAGATGGATCAATAGTAGAAGCTATTGAACTAAAAAACCACCCTTTCTACGTCGGCGTGCAATTCCATCCAGAATACATATCTCGCCCTTTAAAACCACACCCCCTGTTTGTAGGCTTCATTAAAGCTTGTAAGAAAAAATAAATCGTTAGTATACAAAAAATAGTCCGCTCAAGCGGACTATTTTTTTGTTTGTTTAATGCTATAAGGCTTACTTTTTACTTACTGGGGCTGCTTTTTCAGGGACAATGATATTCACAATTTTACAAGACTTTAAGGAATTATCATATTTCTTAAGCTTGCGAGTTGAAAACTTAACAATACCATTTACCATAGCAAAAAGGGTATCGTCGCCGCCGATTTTAACATTTTTCCCGGGATGATATTTTGTACCGCGTTGACGGACTAATATAGCTCCAGTCTTGGCCCATTGGCCATCGTTAACCTTAATACCGAGACGTTTGCTTTCTGATTCGCGTCCTAAGCCTGTTGAGCCGGCCGCTTTCTTATGTGCCATAAAGATTCTACTTAATTTTTACTGAAATAAATATAACAAAAGGCTCTGTAATTGTCAAATCTTATTGATTATTGGATATGACGGCTTTTTATATCTAAAATTAGATATAAAATATAGTTCCATTTTTAATAAATTATGCTATAATATTAACAGTTTATTATATAAAAATACATATGATTAGCGTGAATAAGGATAAATGTATCGGTTGCGGACTATGCACTGATTTGTGTCCAGAAAAGTTTCAACTTGATTCAGATGGTAAAGCCGAAGCTATTAGCCAAGAGGTTGATGATTGTGCGACTCGTTCAGTCGATAGTTGTCCGGCTAGCGCTATAGTTATCAAATAATTTTTTTAAATTATATGGCGGTTGAAAAAATAGTCGAAGAACTGCAGATTGATCAGGTTCAGTCTAAAAAAATAGCGGAAAAAATTCCCAACCCTGATTCTGAAAAAAAAATTGAACTATCTCCACCTGAGAAAATCACTAAAAAGTCTACAGTTGAAAGTAAAATTTCTATTAATCCTCAGACATCAGTTGTAACTCCTGCTCAAAACTGGAATGCCCAAAGAGCAGCGGCTATTGACGCTATTTTATCTGAAGGATTAAACGAGATTTTTTTAAACATGAAGCCGAGTGATCAAAAAATTTTTATAAAAAAGGGGGAAGAGGCAGTTGCGAAGATTAATGAACTACTTAATAAAAGCAAAATAAATATTAATAAGATTATTGCTATAATAAAAGACTGGCTTAAGATTATACCCGGAGTCAATAAATTTTTTATTGAACAAGAGGCAAAGATTAAAGCAGACACCGTCATTAAGCTTAAAAACAAAATTTAAATATGACTGAAGTCATAATAAACTTAGATAGTTATTTTATTTACTTAGTTATTGCTGCGGTGGTTTTTTTGATTTTAGCGATTTTTTTAGCAATTCTAAGAGCTTGGCTATCTAGAAAAAAATATTTTTCACATCAAGTCTTTTTAGTACGTCTACCTAAAGAAAAACCTGGTGATGATAAGAAACAGGACAGTAGCCAAAGCTTGCATGAAGAAATAGCTAAAGGCGAAACTATCTTTGCTGCAGTTGGTGGACTTAGCGTCGAGCGCGGCTTAAGGGCTTGGTTTGGGGGCAGAAGTGATCAATTTTCCTTTGAGATAGTAGCAGCTAACAATCATATTTCCTTCTATGTTGTAGCACCTCCTTCAGGGACTAGATATTTAGAACAACAAATACACGCTCACTACCCAGAAGCGGTTATTGAGGAGGTTAATGACTACAATGCTTTTAGTCTCAAGGGACAAATTGCAGCTGGTTATTTGCAAACCTCAAAAGACTCCGTTTTTCCTATCAAAACCTACAGGAAAATGGAGATAGATCCCTTAAACTCAATCATTAATGTTTTATCTAAGTTAGATAAAGATGAAAGCTTGGTCATACAGTATACGGTCAGAAGTGCCGAAGCTTCTTGGCACTCTAGGGCACGACGAATCGTGTCTTTAATACATCGTAAAAATTCTGTTAAAGATGGTTTGCGTGCAGCTAGCGTTTGGGGGATTATAACTGACTTGACTGGCGATATCATGTCTGGCAAAAAAAAGGAGGGTTCAACTCAAAATCCCAATGAACACCAAAAGAGATTATCTGCTGTAGAAGAAGAAATGTTAAAGTCAATTGAAGAAAAAAATCTTAAAGCTGGTCTAGATGTTAATATTAGAGTAATAGCTTGCGCCAAAAATAAAGAACAAGCTAACCTATATTTAGAAAATATTGGTAGCGCTTATATGGAGTATAATAACTTTAGTTATGGAAATGTTTTTTCACGACTAAAGAAATCTTCCACTGAAAAATCTGTGAGTGATTATATTTATCGTCGTTTTAGAGAGCGCTACGGTTTCTTGTTAAACAGTGAAGAGTTAGCTAGTTTATTTCATTTTCCTTTACCGGAAACAGAAACACCTAACATTTTATGGTTGACCGCTAAAATTGCTCCTGCTCCTAATAATATTCCTCAAGAGGGAATTAGCTTAGGAGAAAATGTTTATCGTGGTGTTAAGAAAGAAATTCGGATGAAAAGAGAGGATCGTAGGCGTCATAGCTACATAATAGGTAAATCAGGCACAGGAAAATCAGTCTTATTAGCTAACATGGCTATACAAGACATTCAAAACGGGGAAGGTGTTTGTGTCATTGATCCGCACGGTGATTTGATTAGCGATATATTAGATCGCCTGCCTCCGGAAAGAGCTAATGATGTTATTTTATTTTCTCCTGCTGACAAAGAAAGGCCTTTAGCTCTTAATTTGTTAGAATTTGACCCTCAATATCCTGAACAAAAAAGTTTTGTTATCAATGAAATGATTGGCATACTTGATAAACTCTATGACTTAAAAGCGACTGGTGGGCCGATGTTTGAACAGTATATGAGAAACGCTATGTTGCTTATTATGGATGACCCGGATAGTGGCTCAACTTTAATGGAAATTCCTAAAGTCTTAGCGGACGAAAATTTTCGACGCCTTAAATTAGAGCGTTGCAAAAATCAAACAGTAGTTGATTTCTGGAAAAAAGAAGCCGAAAAAGCCGGTGGTGACGCAGCTTTAGCTAACATTGTTCCTTATATTACTTCCAAATTAACGTCCTTTATTTCTAACGATATGATGCGGCCCATTATTGGCCAACAAAAAAGCGCCTTTAATTTGAGGGAAGTAATGGACAAACAAAAAATATTACTTATAGACTTACCTAAAGGATTAGTCGGGGAAATGAATGCCTATTTGTTAGGTATGATTTTGGTAGGAAAAATTTTAATGGCCGCTCTTAGTCGAACCGATATGCCGGCTGAGTCCAGAAAAGATTTTTATTTATATATTGATGAGTTTCAGAATTTTACCACCAATTCAATTTGCCAAATACTTTCCGAGGCTCGTAAATATGCTTTAAATTTGATTATCGCTCATCAGTACGTAGGTCAGCTATCTAAGGGTCAGAACTCAGAAATTCGCGATGCAGTGTTTGGAAACGTTGGTACTATGATCAGCTTCAAGATTGGCGCCGAAGATGCTCAAACATTAGTGAAAGAGTTTTCTCCAGTATTTAATGAGTATGATTTGATTAACATTGACAAGGGAACTGCCTATATTAAACTGCTAGTAGATAATAGTGCCTTGCGACCGTTCTCATTAAAAACTATTTGGCCACTAGTTGGTGTTAAACAACCAGGTATTAATGAGCAGGTGAGATCACTGAGTCGTTTAAAATATGGCCAAAGCGTTCGCTTAGTGGAGGCGGAAATAAGCAGGCGCACTAATCAAGTATAAAAATTATTATGTCTACTCTATATCGTGATTATCGGCCACAAAAATTTTCTGATGTTTTAGGACAAAATCACATCAAAATTACTTTACAAAACGAAATTACCGCCGGTCGTCCGGCTGGAGCTTATTTATTTTGCGGGCCTAGAGCGGTGGGGAAGACTACTATGGCTAGAGTTTTAGCCAAAGCGGTAAATTGTGAGAACAGGGCAGCCTCAGACTCAGAGCCCTGCAACGACTGTTTAACCTGTAAGAGTATAATAGCTGGAAAGCATCTAGAAATAATTGAAATTGACGCCGCTTCCAATACTGGTGTTGATAATGTTAGAGATAATATTATTGCTTTTTCTAGATTATCACCGACTAGTGCTAAATATAAAGTTTTTATTATCGATGAAGTGCACATGCTTTCGATTTCAGCCTTTAATGCGTTACTAAAAATTGTTGAAGAGCCACCGGCTTATGTTATTTTTATTTTATGCACGACTGAAATACAAAAGGTCCCGGCAACAATAGTGTCTCGTTGCGAACGCTTTGATTTTCGCCGGGTTAGCGTATCTGATGTGGTTAAAAAATTAAGCTTTATTGCTCAGGAAGAAAAAATAAGTGTTGATGACGGAATACTTGAGGCGGTAGCTAGAAGATCAGGCGGTCACTTACGTGACGCCGAAAGCTTATTAGGTCAAATATTTTCACTAGGTGATAAAAACATTACCGCTGAACAAGCCGAGCTAGTAATGCCCCATTTTAGTAGTCAGGAAGCCGTTACTTTTATAGACCATTTGAACCGTAAAGATGCTGCTAAAGCGGTTGCACTAGTTAATAGTTTAGCTGATAGCGGGGTTAATATTAAATTGTTTGTGCAGGAAACTATCAGCTTACTGAGGAAATTGATGTTAGGTAAGTTAAGCCCGGCTTTAGAAAATAATTTAGGTTTAGATTGGGGGGAGGAATTAGAAAAAAAGCTTGCCCCAATATCAGCCAGCCTTAGTCTAGAAAAAATAATTTATTTTACTAAAAAGTTTTTAGAAGTAGCCGCTGATAATAGAAGTTCCTTAATACCCCAGTTACCATTAGAAATTGCTATTGGAGAAATCTGTTTTAATTCTAATAGTCAATCCACTGGTCCCATCGTATCCGAACTACCTCCAGTTACTAAAAAAGATTTTTCTGCCAAACCAGTTCAATCAACTCCTGCCCTTAAAAATAATGAAAACGACCAGATAAACTCCCAAATAAAAAACACTATTAATATTAGTGAGGTGCTAGTTAAGTGGCCCGAATTAATGATAAAAATAAAAAAACAAAACCACTCCTTATCCTTTGTCTTACAAAACTGTGAACCAAGAGAAATAAATAACGGTTGCTTGAATCTTGTATTTAAATATAAATTCCACCAGGATAGAATAAACGATCAGAATATTCGACCGATAGTTATTCAAGTGATGTCTGAAGTTTTTGGCCCTGGTATTAGTTTTACTTCATCTCTTGATGAAAAAATTGCTATCGAGTCGGTATCAGATAGCACAGAAGAAGACGCGCAGGATTCTGACCAAAATAAAAAGACTGACTCGCAGGCAGAGCCAGCTTCTTCAGGACTAATGTCTGATTTGTTAAAAACATTTGGCGGGGAAGTAATAAATTAATACTATGTTAGATCTAAAATTAATCCGTGACCACAAGGAAGATGTAGAAAAAAGCTTACTGAAGCGTTTACAGCCGGGATCTTTTGACTTACAGGCGATTATCTCTCTAGATGACAATAGGCGTGTAATGATTAAGGAGTTAGAAGAAAAAAAAGCCCTTAGAAATAAAGAGTCACAAGCTAAACCATCTCCGGAAATGATCGCTAGTCTCAAAAAGATTGGTGAAGATATTAAGCAACTAGAATTAGACTTAGCAAATAAAGAAGAAGACCTTTGGCAAAAGGTGGCCGAGCTGCCTAATTTACCCTCAGATGATGTTATAGCTGGCGGAAAGGAAAATAATGAAGTTATTTTTACTGGCGGCACTGCTCCAAAATTAGATGATAAATTTAAAGATCATGTAGAATTAGCTACCAGTCTTGGATTAATAGATTATGAAAGAGCGGTTAAGATGTCCGGTAGTGGATTTTGGTGCTATACCGGAAATGGCGCTCTTTTGGAATGGGCCTTACTTTCATATTTTAAAGATTTTCATGTAAAAAATGGTTACAGTTTTTTAATCCCCCCTTTTTTATTGACTGAAAAATCAGCTTACACTTCCGGTCATTTACCTAAATTTAGAGAAGATTTATTTTGGACTCAAGATAATCTTTGTCTTAATGCTACTAGCGAAATGATGTTAGGAAATTATCATCGCGAAGAAGTTCTTCCTGAAGCTGATCTTCCTAAAAAATATTTTGCCTATTCTAGTTGTTTCAGGCGTGAAGCCGGAAGCTACCGACAGGAAGAGCGGGGAATGGTACGAGGCCATCAGTTTAATAAAATAGAAATGTTCATCTTTTGTCGTCCGGAAGAATCTGAAGCTATGTTTGATGAATTAGTTTTACGAGCCAGGGAACTAGTAGAGGGATTAGGACTTCATTTCCAAATATCTAAACTAGCGGCTGGTGATTGTAGCGCGGCTATGAAAAAAACTTACGACTTAGAGATATTCTTACCTAGCATGGGAATATTTAAAGAAGTTAGTAGTATTTCTAACGCTGGTGATTTTCAGGCTCGTCGCGGTCAAATACGTTTTAAAAATAAGTTGACTGGAAAAAATGAATTTGTGCACACTCTTAATGCTTCGGGATTAGCTACTAGTCGTCTTTTTCCTGCAATATTAGAACAAAATCAACAACCGGATGGTTCTGTTATTATTCCGGAGGCTTTACATAAGTACCTCCCCAGTGGATTAACAGTCCTTAAACCATTGACTAAAAAAGATAAACATGTTAATTAAGTAGCATGAAAAGGTTACTACTAGCAGGTTTAACGCTATTTCTTCTGATACCAACCACTTCTCAGGCCTCATCAGTCAAGAATGTTTATCCGCGCCTGGCAAACTATTTTTTGCGCTGGGAAATTACTGATAGTGAGGCTAATCAGCTAGCAAAATGGGATTTGCTGGTTTTAGATATGGAAGTGCAAGAAAATAGTCGTCGAGAACTGGAAAAGATTAGAGAGCTTAACCCAAATATCATCATTCTAGCCTATATAACGTCACAGGAGATATTGGATGATGCTGAGCACTATAACAACGCCTATATGCGTCAGAAACTCGCCTCAAGGCTCTACGAGGGCTGGTGGCTGAGAGATAAAGATGGTGCAAAGATATCTAACTGGCCATATACCTCAATGTTTAATTTGACAGATGGCGCATTAGTTAGCCCGGATGGCAAACGTTTTAATGAATATTTACCAGAGTTTGTAGCGACAGAAATAAAAGCCAGTGGTCTCTGGGATGGCGTTTTTTATGATAACGCCTGGGGCGATGTTTCTTGGGTTAATGCTGCGACGATTGATATAAATAACGATGGCCAAGCTGAAAGTGCACTTGAAGCTGATAGTCTTTGGGCGACAGGATATAAAAAGATGCTTAAACAAACCCGCGACTTAGTCGGTCCGGAGTTTATTATTGTTGGTAATGGTCGGGTCTATGATGGCTACCAGGGGCTGCTTAACGGCATGATGTTAGAGAGCTTTCCGTCTCCTTGGGAAAACGGTGGTACTTGGACAGGATCTATGAAAACATATTTAAAGCTTCCGTCTATAAATTCATCTCCCTCTCTACCGATAATTAATATTTATGATAAGAACCAGGCTAATTATCAAAAAGTAAGATTTGGGCTGTCCAGCACTCTCATGGGTCAAGGCTATTTTAGTTACGACTATGACGTGGCCAATCACGGTCAAACTTGGTGGTACGATGAATATAATATTAACTTAGGACCAGCTCAAACTCAGCCCTATAATTTACTAGCAAATAGCGACCAGGAAATTAAGGAGGGTTTATGGCGAAGAGATTTTAAAAATGGCGTAGCCTTAGTTAACTCAACTAACAAAAAGCAAACTTTTGTCCTCCAAAAAGAGGAGTTAGAAAAAATCAAAGGCCAGCAAGATAGTAAAGTAAATAACGGTCAAAAAATTAATTATTTTATTTTAGAACCTCGCGATGGATTAGTATTGTTAAAAACCGCAACATCTATCACTAACAACTCATTTATTAACGGATACTTTTATAGAGTTTTTAACTTTACCGGTCAGCAAGTTAGAAATGGTTTTTTTGCTTACTCTAGTGCTTACCCAGGCGGCTCAGCCGTTATCTTAGCTTCAGGCAGTCAGGATGAAAAAACTTCTATTAATATTAGTGGATCGAAAGGCTGGGTTACTTTGTATCGTGATGGCAAGGCTATTGCATCTTTTCCGCCCTATACTAAGGCTTACAATAAAAATTTAAATTTAGCTGCTCATATTGATGACGGATATTTCAAAAAAATTGTTACCGGAGCAGCCGAGGGAGGGGGGCCACAAGTTAGAGTCCAATCTCCGGTTGGTAAAGTAGAATCAAGTTGGTTTGCGTACGATAAAAATTTACGCGGCGGAGTAAATGTGGCAATAGCTGATGTTGACGGGGACGGGGAATTAGAAGTGATTACTGGACCTGGTCCAGGTACTGAACCACTGATTAAAATATTTAGTCTAGCTGGGAATTATATCAACAGCTTTTTGACTTATGATAAAAACTTTCGTGGGGGGGTAAATGTGGCCGCGGCAGATCTAAACGGAGACGGACAAGCTGAAATAGTCACCGCCCCTGCTTCTGGAGGTGGCTCGCATATTATGATCTTTAATCATCAAGGGCAAAGATTAGCTAGTTGGTTTGCTTATGATGCTCAATTTCGAGGAGGATTTGAAGTATCAATTAGTGATACAAATGGCGATATTTCTCCGGAGATATTAGTTGGGATTAAGAATTTTTAAAAAATTAATATTCTTACCTAGCGTAGTTAAAAATATATGATCAACATCTTACATCGTTATCTTAGAGGCCGCTTTGAAAGATACTATTTAAAGAATCACTGGCATATTGTCCTTGATCTATCCTTAATAATGGTAATTTTTATTCTGGCAGCTTCAATTCTTTTTCTATACATATACAAACCCAGCTTACCTATATTAGATGGGTTTACTAAACCAACTGTTAATTTAAATAATCCGCCGTTAGATGTAAAATACTCGATTACTGATCGCACTCTTGATGTAAATGAGTCTATAAATCTAAATATTTCAGTTAAAAACTCTGGCAAGCAAGCCATCACTGATATAAAAATAAATCTTAAATCTAAAACAGATCTATATACTGTTTCTAGCCTTAAAAAAACTGATGAGACAGATAGCTCAATTAGTGTGACAGGCCAAGATATTTTATTGCAATCCGTTAAAAATGGAGAGGAAAAAAATATCTCATTATCTATAAATTTCAACCGTCAAAACACCTCTAATAGAGTTTTTATTTTAGAATCTAAAATTTCCTATCTTCTTAATGGACAGGAATATCAAGCTACTCATGACTTAGAAGAAATATATATAAAGGCGACTTTATCTGCTAACGCAGCCACCTATTATACCAGTCCGCAAGGAGACCAGCTAGGAATTGGTCCTTTACCACCTATTGTGGGGATACCTACTAAATACTGGATATTTTGGAGTTTATCTCCCACGGCGGACTTTCAAGACCTGAGTCTTAGTGCTAAACTACCAGTGGGAGTAAGAATGACTGGTGAAGAAGCAATCTTAAGCGGTGAGCTGAGCTACCACCCTGATACTAGATTAATTATCTGGAAATTAGACAAAGCGACTACTGGTGAAAATAGTTATGCAAAATTTGAACTAGAGCTAATCCCTCAAGAAGATCAAGTTGGAGAAGTTATCACGCTTCTAGAGTCCGGTCGTATATTTGCTACCGATCAATTAACCGGAGAAGACGTTTCCGCTAGTTTTTCTAAACAAACAACCAATCTCGACTTTGATAAGTTTAATTCCGGCCATGGTGAAGTAATGCCTCAGTAGCCTCATTAATAGTTAGTACACATGAACATATTAAGAAAACTGTTTAAACCCAACTACGAAACATTTAATAGAATCGAAATAGTTGGTAACAGTTTGCTTCATAATTTAAAATATTTAAAAAGCCTTCATCCCGATGCGCAGTTATTTCCAGTTTTAAAATCTAATGCTTACGGGCATGGCTTATTAGAGGTTTGCCGTGTTTTAAATCACAGTGATGTTTCAATGGTTGCCGTTGACTCTTTTCCAGAAGCTCAAATAGTCTATGATAATTTTAAGGGTCGAGTGTTAATCATGAGCGAGCTACCACTTCAAGCCTATAGATATACTGACTTTTCTAGAACTGATTTTGTTGTTTATAATGAAGAAACCTTGCGACATCTTTCTAAATTTGGGAAAAAAATAGCGGTACACTTATTTGTTGATACCGGCATGAACAGAGAGGGGGTAAAAAATCTAGACTCATTTATTGCTCGTAATCAAAAATATCTAGAAAAAGTAGAGTTAAGTGGCTTATGTTCACATCTCTCCTCAGCTGACAGTAATACCGGTGAAACCAAGCTGCAGGTAGAAAGATTTGCCGCTATGTTAAAATCCCTCAAGCAAGCAGGTTTTTCGCCCCGCTGGAAACATATTGGTAATTCAGCTGGTTTATTAAGCATAGAGGATGCGATGTTTAATGCTTATCGACCTGGTTTAGCTTTTTATGGATATGATCCGTTGTCAGATGCTCGTTATCATTCAGAATTAAAACCGGCCCTGAATCTATTATCTAAGGTAGTAGCAATACATGAATTAAAAGCCGGAGAAAGTGTTTCTTATAATAAAACCTATACTGTCTCGGAAAACACGAAAATTGCCGTAATACCGATTGGCTATTATGAGGGTTTAGACATGAGTTATTCTGGAGAAAAAATATTTCAGATTAACCCTAAAGAACAAGGAGCTTTTTGTAGAATTGCTGGGCGAGTGTGTATGAATTATTGTTGTGTAGATATCGGCCAAAAAAGCTTAAATATCGGCGATGATGTAAAAATAATCTCTTCAAATCCTAAAGATCCTAACTCTATTCAAAATCTTGCTAAAATTAGTGATTCTATGATTTACGAAGTTTTAGTTAATGTTAGAGAAAATATCAGAAGAATAGTTGTATGAGATTTAATAATTGCAAAATAAAAAAAGATTATCAAGCCAAAAATCTTCATAATCCATTTTTTCATAAAAAACCAACAGGGAAGAGCCGGGCATATATTAAATGGTTAATACTATTATTTATAAGTTTGGTGTTTTTTGTAGTTTGGTTACTATTTGGTGCCAGGTATTGGAATATATCAGTCATAACTTTAAATGGTATCAACCGAGTACCTAAAGAATCCGTTGAAGAAATAGTTTGGCGCGAAACCGACAAGACACGTTGGTTGTTTTTCTCATCACTGAATATTTTTTTATTTGACACTGAGTCTGTGTGTGAAAAATTGTTAGCTGACTTTAATTTAACGGACTGTGAAATAAAAAGAGATTTGCCTAGCACTATAGCTATAACAGGATATGAGAGACCCTATGCTTTTATTTGGCAAGAGGGAAGCGATCTCTACTATTCCTCTCGAGATGGGTACATTATTAAGGATCAAGTTGTCTCCGAAGAAGATATGAATAAGTATTTTATTCTGGAGAACAAAAATGTTGGCTCACTAATAGGACATAATAATATCATAAATGTCAAGAGTGACTATTTAAATTTTGCTTTTGAGTTAAATAAAAATATAGCATCTCAAGAAAATATTATCTTAGAGAAATTTATTATTGATTTTGAATTTAACACCCTAAAGGCAAAATTTGTTAACGGGCCGATAGTTTTTTTTAATACTAGAGATAATTCCTTGGATCAATTAAATCGCTTGATACTTGTCAAAAATGAGAAAATAAAGGATAATTTCAGTAACACAGATTATATAGATCTGCGTTATGGCGATAAAATATTCATTAATCCTGAATTTAATTAGTCATATATGGAAGCTACTTTTAAGTTAATGTTTTTTTTAGCAATTTTGGTGTTTTGTATCACAACTATCGGATTATTTCTCTTAATTGTTAAAATAATCTTATTATTCCAGCCGCAAGTATATATAATGGGGTTGATGATAAGTTAAGAGTTATATTAAGACTCTTCTTTACTTAACTATAATAGGTGGATTAATATACATTATGCGAAGTATAGTGTATAATAAATACAGACCAAAAAAAGCCACTATTAACCATCACCCGCCCCGCGTATGACCCAAAAACCAATTGCCAAATATTTGATAGACTTCTTGGACTACTCGGAAATTGAAAAAGGTTTATCATCAAAGACGCAAGAAAATTATACTCGTTTTTTAAGAAAGTTTTTTTATTGGCTAAAAGATACCAGCCGGGAAGACTTAAAGCCCTCTTCCCTGTCTCCAGAAATAATTTGGCAGTACAAGGTCTACCTATCTCGTCATGCTAATCCTAAGACTCGTCAGACTTTAAAAAAAACCACCCAAAATTATTATCTCATTGCTTTAAGATCATTACTAGATTTTTTTGTAGAAAAAAACATTACCTCTTTACCGCCTTCAAAAGTAAAACTAGCTAAAGACAAAGCTGACAAAGAAATAAAGTTTCTTAAATTAGAACAGTTGTCTAGATTGTTAAGTGCGCCACAAGAAGGGACAATTATAGGTTTAAGAGACAGGGCCCTACTAGAAACCTTATTTTCTACAGGTTTGCGGGTAGCGGAATTAGCAGCCCTAGATCGTGATCAGCTAAGAATTAAAGATGAAACTAAAGATATAGAAACCGCTGTTATTGGTAAGGGTAGTAAAATTAGAACAGTTTACTTTTCTATTCGAGCAGTTAGTTCCCTGCGTAATTATTTAAAAGAGCGAAAAGACATGGACGATGCTCTATTTATAAACTATCGACGCGGTGCCTCAAAAACTGAAAAATCTAGAAGACTAACAGTTAAAAGTATTGAAGATATAGTAAAAAAGTATGTAAAAATAGCTGGTTTAGCGGTCATGGCCACACCTCATACTTTGCGTCATTCTTTCGCCACTGACTTACTCAACCAAGGTGTGGATTTACGCACTGTACAAGAATTTTTGGGGCATAGTAATATTGCCACAACACAAATCTATACTCACGTCACCAATAAACAGCTACGCGATATACATCGTAAAGTGCATGAAGGTCGAGATTTTTAACTTAAGGCAAATACTTCTCAGGGTTAACTGGCAACCCGTTTAAACGAACTTCAAAATGGAGATGGGGGCCGGTAGTAAACGGTCCGGAGCCTATTCCTCCCGGCATACCACCGCTTTTGCCTATAGCTTGGCCCTGTTTAACATATTGGTCGGTCATAACGTAAACAGCTGAAACGTGCCCGTAAACGGTAGATAAACCATTTCCATGAATGATCATGATATAGGCATAGTTTTTAGTGCCATCAAATTTAACTTTAGCAACATACCCATCAGCAGCCGCTGAAATAGTAGTACCTTGTTTGGCTCGAATATCAACAGCGGAGTGTTCACCGATAATGTTTTTATAGGGATAAGTTTTATCCCTAAACTCTGCCGTGATTACATTCTGGGGCACTGGCCAAGCTATTGTATTGTTGCCATTATTTAAACGCTGTCTATCCTTTTCTGACATCTTCTGACGGATCAAAACTTCAGCGTTAGCGATAGCAGCCTCGGCTTGTCTTTGTTCGCGCTTCCCTGCTTCAATTAATTTTTGATATTCCCTTTCTGATTCTTTTGTTTCTATTAAAAGATTATTTTTGTTAGCTTGCTCATAAGCCAAGCTGTCTTTTTTTTGCTCAAGTTGCTTTTTTAAAACCAGCATCTCTTCGTTTTTCTCGTCCAACTTCAAAATACTGTTCTCTAAAGATAATTTATCTTGCTTCAGTATTTCCACACTTCTACCTAACTCAGTGTTAGCATCCTGAAGGTATTTTGCCTGATTAATAAATTCAGTTAAAGAATTATTTAACAATAGTATTTCTAGAGTTGAGGCCTGATCTTGTTTGTGTAGAGATCTAAGCAAGGTGGCGATGTGCTGTTTTTGCTCAGCTATCTTGTCATCAAGATTCTTTTTATCTATCTCAATCTTTTCAATCTCAAGATTTGTTTTATCAATCTCTAAATTAGCAGTATCTATATCAACTTGAGCCTTAGATAGGCGATCAGCTAAAATTTCTAACTGATTATTTAAACTAATTTTTTCTTGCTGTTTAAGTTGTATCTTCTCCTGATATTCAAGTTGTCTAGCTTTCAAATTTTCAATTTCTTGCTTTTGCGAAAGTATTTTGAGGTTAAGGTCATTAATTTGAGAATCAATATCCTCAAACTGGCTGGACGCCGTTGTGGCGCCAGTTAAAAAACCATAAAAAAATAAAGCCAAAATAATTAGCTTAATTAATCTAAAAAATGAAGTAGGCATAAACATGAGGAAAGAAAAAAATTCACTCTTACCAGCAATTATACCATAATTTTTACAACCAGTACAGATTATTTAGCCAAGGCTTTGTTTATTCTGATTAAACTTTCCTTTTTACCTAAAGCGTCTGCTACCTCAAATGGACCAGGACTAAACTGCTCACCGGTTAAAGCATACCTCAGAGGCCATAAATAGTCACCATTAGAGCCTCCCTGCTCTTTAATCCAGGCTAAAATTATCTGCTCAAGTTTAGCTTTTTGCCAATCACCATCACTAATTTCATCCAACTTAACTGAGAGTTCGCGTAATTTCTCCAAAGATTCAACTAAGGTAATTTTCTTCCAACGTAAAGAGTCTTTCTCATACTCAGGCAGTTTAAATAAATAGGCCGCTAAGTTGGAAATATCACTTAACTTTTTTAAACGATCTTGACACAGAGCAATAAATTTTTGTAATTGTGATTCTGATATATTTTCATCCTGACCTATTAATTTGTCTGAAACAAGATAAGGACGACACAACTCAGTTAACTCTGCTACAGACTTTTGCCGTATGTAATAGGAATTAAAAAAATCTAATTTTTCAGAATCAAATATCGCCGGGCTAACTCCGAGTCCCTCGAGACAAAATTCTTTTTCTAATTCTTTTAGAGTCCAAAATTCCTGATCACTTTTTGGGTGCCAGCCAAGCAAAGCAGAAAAATTAATAATTGCCTCTACTAAATATCCGGAAGCTAGATAATCTTCAACAAAAACAGAGCCTTGCCGTTTACTTAACTTACCCCCCTCTTTGTTCAAGATTAGAGGCATATGAATAAATTTGGGCGGAGTCCAACCAAAATCATCATAAAGTAACTTATTTTTAGGATAGGAAGGCAACCATTCAACTGCCCGGGTAACGTGGGTTATTTTCATTAAATGGTCATCAACAACGTTAGCAAATTGGTAAGTTGGAATACCGTTGGACTTGATTAACACGTGGTCATCGAGATCAGAAGCTGAAAATTTAATTTCTCCTCGTAACTCATCAAAAACCTTCACTTCACCATCTAGCGGCATCTTTTGTCTAATAACATTCGCCTCGCCAGCCTGGGCTCGAGACTCTGCTTCCTGGTAATTAATATCTCGACATAAGCGATCATAGCGCGGCGGTTTTTTAGCTGCCTCTTGATCAGTCCGCATTTCTGCTAGTCTCTCAGCCGAACAAAAACAGCGATAAGCCTTACCGTTTTCTAAAAGTTTGGTAGCATGCTCCTGATATATTTTAAGACGCTCGGTTTGAATATATGGCCCGTAACTACCTTGAACATGAGGGCCTTCATCAAACTCAATGCCAAATTTTTTAAGCACTTCTATTAAATTATCAGAGGCACCGGCGACTTCTCTTTTTTGATCAGTATCTTCTATGCGTAAAATATATTTTCCACCCCAACTCTTAGCCAGTAAATAGCCAAACAGGGCGGCTCGCAAACTGCCGATATGTAAGAAACCAGTCGGAGACGGAGCAAAACGTAAGCGAGGTTTATTTCCAAAAGAAAACATAATTATAGATTTATCGATTTAAATTTTTTTAAAAACATCTCTGCGCCTGACAGTCGTGAAGGATGAACCTCGTTCGGTAATTTATCAGCATCCACCCATTTCCAACTAGCGTGATCCCAATAGTTAACCTTAATCTCTAAGTCGTTACCAATAAACTCAGCTATAAACAAGCTTTGTTTCTGTCCTTTGTAATCAAATTTATGACGCAATAGTTCGTAAGTATCAGGAAAATTATAAGAATAAATATTTTTAAACACCCCTTTTTTAACAATACTACTAGCATTTGTTTCCTCCCTTAATTCACGCGCTCCAGCAATCTCTACGCTTTCTCCGTCAGTTCCTCCTTGAGGCAATTGCCAATGATTTTTGGCATCAGCACGCTCCACAATTAAAATTTTTACACCCTGATCACCCTTTTTATATAAAAGACAGGCAACATTAGGTCGGTAACGAAAACGTGTATAAAATTTAGCAGCTATCAGTTTCCAGCTAAATACCACCACGGCATTGATTATTCTTTTTATTCGAGATGGTTGCTTCATCAATCGCCATAACCACTCTAATCCTGCTTTACGAAACATGAGCGGTGCCCGACTTAACTTTCCTGTTATAAAATCAAAAGCTCCGCCGCAACCTAAGGCTAGTTTAACTGAAGGTAATTTTTTCAGACTATGATAAAGAGCTTTTTCTTGGTAAGGCGAACCGAAAGTACAGAATATAATATCAGGAGAAAAAACGTTCAGTCTATTAATAACTAAATCAGAAAGTCCAGCCGTTGATTCAAAACGACTAAGATCTAAAACTAAAGTCTTTAAGCTAGGGTATTTTTTGCTTAAGGCTTTTTCTATATCAGATCTATTTGATAATCCACCGCGCCAATTTATAACCGCCACCCTCTTTCCGCTCTCCTTGGCTAAAGCCAGCAAATCAATAGATAGATCCGCTCCTGTTAGTCGAGGTATTTTTTCATTATAGAATAATCCGGCAACTTTTAACCCAAATCCATCAGCTATAGAAAGATCTGCTTGATTTAAAATAAAAAAAAGCTCCTCATCTTTATGAGACTGTAAAATAATTTCTGGGTTAGGAGTGGTTATAAAACACTGATCCTTACCAGCTAAAGCTTCGGATAACTTTATTTTAATTTGATCAGCGTTTAAGTCACTGATATTTATTCCCAAAACATTTGCCATATGATATAATCTATCTAGTTTAATCTTATTATATATCAGCCAGTCCGTCAAAAAATATGGCTAACTACAGAAAAATCAGCGATAAAATACATGAGCTGATAATTGACAACCCCAAGACAGTTCAAGACTTGAAATGGATTAATATTGTTGATGCTGAAAAAAAAGAAATTGATTACCT
>CAYUEO010000009.1:0-18657 GCA_964443755.1 uncultured Gammaproteobacteria bacterium
CCTGCCATATAAAAAATAAATATTAATTTTGGATTCATTTAATTTTCTATTATTTAATATCTAAAAACCGTCCCCAAAAATTATAGAAGAATTGCTAAAATTAGCTATTTTTTATGGGATAATCTGATTTTTTGTTGACACGAAACAGTTTGAGGCGTAATATATATACATAAAGTCTCCTGCGCCTGCCCCTTCGGGGGCGGTGTGCAGGATTTTTTTATTCATGCTATTATTTCAATATGGACAGGAAAGAAAGAGTGCAAATATTCATTGATGGGGGAAATTTTCACCATTTAGTTTTAAAGAAGCTAGACATTAAAGAGCTAGATTTTTCTTTTGAAGACTTTATTGATTTTTTAGTTGGAGATAGAGAAATAACAGAATTGGGGAAGCGTTTTTATATCGGGACTATTAGGGAAAAGGCTGGCGATGAATATAGCAAGCGAGCAATGGCCAAGCAAACGGCCTTATTCTCCACCCTAGAGGCTAAAAAATGGCAGATTAAGACCAGCAAGCTTAGAAATAGGCTTGAAAAGATAGTTATCGATGAGAGGACTATTGATTATAGGAATATTCTCGGCAAGGGCATTACTTGTATAGAAATTAATCGCAAGAGAGAAAAAGGTATTGATGTTAAGCTGGCAACCGATATGATAATTAGTGCTATGGATGATAGATATGATACGGCTATTTTGATTAGCTCCGACACCGATCTTATCCCGGCCATTGATATTGTGGCTAAAAGATTTAAGAAAAAAGTAGAATATATAGGTTTCTCTATTGTGATTGACGAAATTAATCCAAATAATAATACTAAGCCGTCTCAAGGTTTAATCGGCAGAACCAGCTTACAGAGGATCCTGGTAAAATCGGACATTTTACCGTTTGTAAATATTCGGACGGAAGATTAACTGTAAGATTACGTTTTTGTATATAAAACCGTTCCAATCTTATCCCAACCTCCCAGCCAAATTAAACTAGCACAATGAGTCTAGTTAAAAAAGTCCAGTATAAAACTGGATTTTTTGTATATGTTGACTAATCAAGTTAGTTGTGATAAATATTAGCTACACAAAAAATCGTTCATTTAAAAAAGGAGTCTGTTATGAAAGAAGTTGTGGCAGTAATTATATTTTTCTTAGTTCTCGGCTGGTTTTTAGAAAGAAAATCAGACCAGGAAATCTTAGTTAAACAGGAAAAAACGCAGTGGTATTGGCTGAGTGAGGAGACTCAAAAATATATTATGCCGATATCAAAATTTTCTGCCCCATTAAATCAGGCAGACTTTGATACTGATAAGTTGGTGTCTGTTATGCAAGCTATTAGTGAATCAGATCAAGATATGTTTTTAGAACCAGGCTTAGATAAATATTTTAACGCTCATATTGTTTTTCAAATTAAAAACTTGTCTGAGGGAATTATTTGTAGCTTAAGTTCTGAGGATGCTTTAATATTATTTAATAAAATATTTCAGCGTCAGTTCAGTGGAGAGGGTCCAGTTGATAAATACATATTGGAAAATCTCAACAAAAAAATTAAATATCTTAAGTTAGATGAATTTCTGAGCCCCTTTAGCATCGTTAGTGTTCAGGAGTTTTATTTGTCTGGCGGCCCAATAATTCCCAGATCATCTCAGTCAGAATTTAAAGCTATGTCAGCTGTTCAGGTTTTTAGTTGTTTTAAGAAACATGTGCCATCTCTCAAAGACGTTTATTTATTCAGGGTCTGGAGTGATTATGGCAATGATTTAAATCTTATTGTTAGAACAGGGCCAAATCATGTCATAGGCTTCTATTTGATAGACTTTAGTAAAAAAGAAGTACGTGATCTTGATTCAACAAATATGGACAGTCGAGCAATTTTATACGCACTAGACGCATATGATTTAAAATCATCAGAAAACATTGGTATTTCCTTTTAAACGCTGCCTAAAAACAGCGTTTTTTATTTAGTAATAAAAAACCGGCTAAAATAACCGGTTTGTTTCAAGTCTATAATTTGAGCTTGTGTAATACTCTATCTTATCAAGATAATTTTCACGGCTAATAGGAACTCTAATAAATTCATTTCCGCCAGCCTTCTTAGATTCAATCAAACTACATTTTGTGCAGACAGTAGATATTACTAATATCGGCGTGTACTGATAATTTGACATCATTCTTAATCTTTTTATGGTTTCAATGCCATCTAATTTTGGTATTTGTATATTGATATGGATAAGATCGAAGTTATCCTGGGTGGCAATTTCTAGGGCTTCATAGCCATTTCTTGCTGTCCTGATTGTTAAATGAGGGTGTCTTTTAAGATATGCTGTGTATACCGTTAAAGAGCTACTATCATTATCAACAATCAGAATTTTTTTTTCATCTGCTCTTGGCATACTGTCCCTCGTGTTTGTTAAAGAATAGTTATTTTTTATACCCTCAGACTGATATTGTCAAGCTGTACCTCGTTTTTGGTTTACTGGAAAAATACTAATTAGCCCTGTATACTTAACTATTATGAACAACAAAATCAAGTTATACATAGTAAGTATGCTGTTAGCCGGATTATTTATTATGAGCTCGGTTATCTCAGTTAGGGCCCAGGAGACAAATTTTGATCAAGATAGTAATTTTGATCAGATTTCAGTCCCCGGGGAGCTTGGTTTGGAAAAAGGTGATTCTTATAGTAATTATTACAAAGCTCGAGTAGTGGAAATTATCGGTAGTGGTAAAAACCTTGACCCCAGTGACCCCTCTTTTGATCAGTACCGTCAAGAAGTTTTAGTAACCTTTCTAGATGGCCCAGAAAAAGGGTCTAGTCGCACGGTCAGTTATGATATTAAATCATCTGACCCAAATGAGCGGTTAGAAGTTGGGGAAAAGGTTTATGTGGTTAAGGTGTTTGACGGCATTAGTACATCTTACTACGTTCCCGACCGTTACCGTTTAGACACAATTTATTGGTTAGCAGGAATATTTTTTCTGATTGTGATTGCTGCCGCTCGCTTTAAAGGTTTTGGCGCTTTACTTGGCTTGGTATTTAGTTTTTTTGTAATTATTAAATTTATTTTACCGCGCATTTTGGCGGGAGACAATCCGCTTTTAGTTTGTTTAGTAGGGGCGCTAGCCATTGCTATTGTATCTATATATATAGCCCATGGTTTTAAAGCCCGTACGACCTTGGCGGTTATTAGCACAGTTATAATTATCGGTTTTACAACTGCTTTAGATTATTTCGTTGTTCATTTTACTAAGTTGTTTGGTATTGGCAGTGAGGAGGCGGTATATGCCCAATTTGGTGGTGCTGGAATTATAAATCTGCGCGGTTTACTTTTGGGAGGTATTATTATTGGTGTTTTAGGTGTACTTGATGATATCACCACTGCCCAAGCAGCGGTGGTTGATGAACTACGTTTAGCTAATCCGTCTTTATCCTTTAAAGAGTTATATCGTCGCGGAACTTCAGTCGGACGTGAACATATTGTCTCCCTAATTAATACTTTAGTTTTAGCTTACGTCGGTGCATCGTTTCCTTTGGTGCTCCTGTTCCGCCAGTCTGAACAGCCTATATCATTTGTTTTAAATAGTCATTTAGTGGCTGAAGAAATTGTTCGTTCGTTAATAGGTAGCACGGCTTTAATCATGGCCGTTCCTTTGACGACAGCCTTAAGTGCTTATATTTTTAGCCGGTATAAATCATGGGGTCGCTAGAGGCCCAGTGCTTAGTTGCAAATAATTCGCATTTATGATAAGCTGATTTAATCAGCTTTTTTATTATGAATTGTCAAAAACACGCCGGTAAAATAACTGACGGTTTACGTCAGAAAAAAATTAAAGTTACTCCAGCTCGCTTGCGCTTACTGGATATATTTGAGCATGCTAAAACTCCTTTAGATGCTTCTGAAGTTATGACGGCTCTAGGCGATCAGGGCACTAATCTGAGTACAGTTTATCGAAATTTAGAATCGTTAGCAGAACTAGGGCTCCTGAAGCGCTTAAGCTTAAGATCTCGTCAGGCGTATTATGAATTGTCTGATAATTTTTCTAGCAAGTGTCACCACCATCATTTGATTTGCTCTAGTTGTTCTAAAATTGTAGAAATTATAGATTGTCATGTTAAGTCACCATCTGCTGCTACTATTTCCCAGGTCGGCTTTTCGGAAATCAACGATCATTCTCTCGAATTTTTTGGTCTGTGCCGGTCATGTTTTCAAAATAATAAAAAATAAATAAATAAATATGAATAAAAAAGTTTTAATTTTTATTGGTAGCGCTATTATATTCTCTCTAATAATCTGGGGAGCTTTAATTTTTAGAGGGCCAAAGGAAAGTAATAATGATAAAGTAATCGTGTCAGCTAGTATTTATCCTTTAGTTTTTGTTGCAGAAAAAGTAGGAGGAGATAGGGTCCAGGTAAACGGTATAGTTCCTGCCGGTGCCGAACCCCATGATTATGAGCCATCAGCTAGAGATTTAGTAAATTTAGTAGATAGCGATGTGGTTGTTTTAAACGGTCGAGGTTTGGAGCCATGGGCTGAAATAATAGAGGGAGATATTGATCCCGAGCAAACTAAATTAATTTACGTAAGCGATAGCCTCGAAACCAACAGACAGGGAAACAATGGAGAAGATGACCCTCATGTTTGGCTTAACCCAAACCTTTTAAAAGAGATATCAGATCAAGTTGCCACTGTCTTGATAGCCGCAGATCCTGCTGGGAAAGAAATATATGAAAAAAATTTATTGGAGTTAAAGACTGAACTTAACGTTTTGAATGAAGAATTTATATTAGGTTTACAGGACTGCGGCCATCGAACCTTTATTACTTCCCACGCTGCTTTTGGGTATTTGGCAGATGCGTATAACTTAGAGCAGTTAGCTATTTCCGGTTTAGAGCCAGATGAGGAACCTTCGGCTAGTAAATTGGCCGAGATAACAGAGTATGTAAAAGATAAAGAAATTAACTATATTTTTTTTGAAACACTGGCCAGTCCTAAGTTAGCGGAGGTTTTAGCTAAAGAAACCAACACAGCTACCTTAGTACTAAATCCCTTAGAAAGCCTGAGTAGGGAAGAAGAATTGGCTGGCCTTAACTACTTTAGTGAGATGAAAAATAATCTAAATAATTTACGCATGGCTTTAGATTGTAAAATTAACTAAACATGAAGTTAGATCATAGTAAAAATATTATTGAAGTTGAAAACGTATCCTTCTCTTACGGCCAGACGGTAGTTTTAGAAGATATTAGTTTAGTTGTGCACCCTGGCGATTACTTAGCCCTTATCGGTCCTAATGGAGCCGGTAAGACTACTCTTCTTAAACTGATGTTAGGCCTCCTTGTTCCTACTCGAGGAAAAATTAAGTTATTTGGTCGAGACATTTCCGGATCTAAGAGGTTGAACCAGATTAGTTATGTGCCGCAGCAGGGAGATGGTTCCGATATCAACTTCCCAATTAGTGTTTACGAAGTGGTAGCTACCGGACGTTATAGTCGCGTTGGTATCGGACGGTCTTTAAAACCGTCCGACGAAGAACTTATTAAAAAGGCACTAGAGCAAACAGGAATGTGGAACCAGAAGGATAAGCTAATTGGCGAACTATCTGGTGGTCAAAAGCAGAGAGTTTATATTGCCAGAGCTTTAAGTTCAGAGCCGGAAATTATCTTTCTCGACGAGCCGACTAGAGGCTTAGATCGAGAAGCTGAGGCTGATTTATACAAACTCATGCGTCAGCTTAATCGAGAAAAAGGCTTAACTTTAGTTTTAGTTAGTCATGACGTTGAAAAGGTTACTGTCGAAGCTATGCACATCGCCTGCTTAGATCGTAATCTAGTTTGTCATAACTCTCCGGCAGAATTTTTAGCAGATAGTAATCTAGTTGATATGTTTGGTGAGAAGACAAGAGTTATAACTCATCATCACCACAAATAATATGGGTCTAGAATTTTTGCAATATAGTTTTATGCTCCGCGGATTTGCGGCCGGCTTGATTGTAGCGGTGATTGCTCCTTTAATTGGCGTGTTCTTGGTTTTAAAAAGATATTCATTAATTGCTGATACACTGAGTCATGTTTCATTAGCCGGAATTTCTATTGGTTTATTGTTTGGTTTGAATCCCGGCCTTACTTCTTTAGGTCTAACCGTAGCCACAGCCCTGGGTTTAGAAAAAATGCGTCGGGGAAAAATATATAGTGAAGCGGCTTTAGCTATTTTTTTATCCGGTAGCTTGGCTTTAGCAGTAGTTATTTTTAGTTTAGCCCGAGGTTTTAATATTAATTTACTGAACTATTTATTTGGTAGTGTTTTGACGGTTTCCGCTCGGGATATTTATTTGATCGCTAGCTTAGCAATAATCATTTTTGCCGGAATTTTATTTTTCTTTAAAGAGTTAGTAGCGGTAACTTTTGATGAAGAAGCGGCGCAAGTTTCTGGCTTGCCAGTCAGGTCAATTAATACTATTTTCATAATTATGGCCGCCTTAGCCGTATCTATATCTATACCGGTAGTCGGAGTTCTTTTAATCGCCGCTTTAGTTGTTATTCCGGCGGTCACCGCCCTGCGGTTTAAGAAAAACTTGGTAAAAACAATAGTTTATGCCGAAGTAATCTCTATTTTAGCTGTTATCAGCGGAATAATCTTATCTTATTATTTAAACTTAGCGGCTGGTGGAACCATTGTTTTACTAATGTTAGCAGTATTTATTATAGTTTCTCTTTATAAACGAGAGAAAAAATATGTGTATGTTCGTTCAGACCAAAAATAAGTTTAAATTCATTTTGTTGCTAGGGTTGATTTTGACAGCTGGTCTGTTGTATTTATCTAATATTAAAGAGTCCCCGGTAGAAGCCCCAGTAGAAGTTGAGGAGGTAAATATTATTGATGTTTCCGAACCGGTGATTGATGAACCTATTTTACCATCTCTACCTGTCAGTCTTATGAAGCCTGAGGTTCAAGAAGTTCCCGAGACTCAGACTAGTCCCGAGGTTCAAGTAGTGCCAGAGGTTTCAACTTCGAGTATAGAAAAGAAAGTTGATGTGATAAACATTATTACTCCGTTTACTTCTCAAGCGCCGCTCTTTAAGTGGTCTGATCCTCGGCAACAAGATGGTTGTGAGGAAGCCTCAGCTTTGATGGCCATGGCTTGGGTTGAGGGAGTGTCGGGGTATTCAGCGGCTGAGTGGGAGAAAAAAATTATCGATTTAGCTGACTTCGAGCAAGATAAATACGGGGAACACCGGGACGTATCTGTTTTAGATGTTGTGAACTGGATATTTAAAGATTATTTTTCATATGATCAAGTAGAAATTGTAGATATCAAAAACTCCGCCCAGATAGTAGCGGAGTTAGAGACGGGTAATTTAGTTTTAGTTCCAGTCAATGGTCAAGCTTTAGCTAATCCCAACTTTACTCCTCCGGGGCCTGAGCATCATTTTTTAGTGATTACCGGTTATGATTATCAAACTGAAGAATTTATTACTAATGATCCTGGTACTCGCCTAGGAAAAGGTTATCGCTATAAAGATCAGATAATATTTAAAGCGCTGCGTTCTTACCCGACCGGCTATCATGATGAGTATGACCAACTTAAAAAAGAGGCAATTATTGTTAGTCGTTGATCTATAAGCTACTGCCGTTCTTTTATCTTTTTGTTTAGTTCAGTTATAAAGTCAGCTCGACTAATCTCTCTGGTAGCTACTGAGCCTCTATCGCGTACGTTTAATAGATCAGCTCCAACTTCTTTATCGCCAATGACTAAAACATAGGGGACCTTCTCTGTAGTCGCTTTTCTAATTTTATTACCCACCGTTTCATTAGCTTCATCTACCTCAACTCGCAATCCGGCCGCCTTTAAGTCAGAAGCTAGGGAAAGAGTTGGTTCTATGTGAGATTCAGCTACCGGGAGCAACTTGATTTGCACGGGAGAGAGCCAAACCGGAAAGGCTCCGGCATAATGCTCAATCAAAATACCGAGGAATCTTTCTGGAGAGCCGATTAAGGCGCGGTGTATCATAACTGGCGTCTTTTTTTGTCCGTCTTTATCGCTATATTCTAAGCCAAATCTTTGCGGCATGATAAAGTCAAGTTGAATCGTTGATATTTGCCATTCACGCCCCAAAGAATCCAGAGAAATTAAATCCATCTTTGGGCCATAAATAGCCGCTTCTCCGGTAGCGCTTTCAAACTCTACTTGGTTTTCGGTTAAAATTTCAGTAAGCAGGATTTGCGATTTTTCCCAAGTCTTAGCGTCACCTAGATATTTTTCCGGATGCTCGGGGTCCCAAAGAGACAAGCGGATTTTATAATTCATGCCATAAGTTAACATGGCTTTTTTGATAGCTTCTAAAACTGAGACAAATTCTTCTTTAATTTGATCTTCACGGCAGAAGGAGTGTCCATCATCTTGGCAAAAACAACGCAACCTTGTTAAGCCATTAAGTTCTCCCGGTCTTTCGTCGCGGTAGAGGTTAGCAAAATCAGCAATTCGGATTGGTAGATCGCGGTAACTGCGAGTTTGAGACGCAAAAATTTGGGTATGTTGGGGGCAGTTCATTGGCTTCAAGAAATATTCTTCTTCCGAATAATTTGAGACTACTCGGAACATATCTTCTTTGTACTTTTCGTAATGGCCGGAAACTTTAAATAATTCCGCTTTGTTCATATTAGGAGTATGAACCTCTTCATATCCAATAGCTGTTTGTAGCTCATTGGAATATTTAATTATTTCGCGACGGATAACTGCGCCTTTAGCAGTATAAAGAGGTAAGCCGGGTCCGACTAATTCAGAAAAAACAAATAAGCCTAATTCTTTGCCTAATTTTCTATGATCTCGTTTTTCAGCTTCCGCCCGATTTTTTAAAAATTTATCTAGCTCTTCCTTTGTTTCAAAAGCTAAGCCGTAAATACGAGTTAACATTTTATTTTTTTCATCTCCTCTCCAATAAGCGCCAGCTAGTTTATCTAGCTTAAAACTGCCGGGCTTTATTTGTCCGGTATGAGTTACGTGTCCGCCGCGACATAAGTCTTGGAAGCTACCAACGGAGTAATAGCTAACAATTTTTTCACCTTTGGCTTGCAAGTCAGTGATAAGCTCCTCTTTATAAGGATCTTTGTCTGCTTGCGCCGCTTTTATACCCTCAGCGCAGCTTTTTTCTGTCCTCTCGAATTTTAGATTTTGTTTAGCAAGATGGGCTATTCTTTTTTCTAAGCCTGCCAAGTCTGATTCGTTAATCTTATTATCTCCAAAATCTATGTCATAGTAAAAACCAGTTTCAATTACCGGCCCGATAGCAAGTTTAGCTTCCGGCCACTTTTCTTTCACAGCTGATGCTAACAAGTGAGCAAGCGAGTGACGCTTGGCGTCTAAGCTTGGTTTTTCATCTTTAGCCATATAGTTTATTAATAGTTATAAGCGCTTATAATTAAAAAATCCCCTCCGTGCAAAAACAATTAATCATTGTTTCTGCCAGGACGGGACAATAAAGTCTCGCGGTTCCACCTAGCTTTTTCCGTATTAAATAATTTAATAACGGAAACTCTTATTTCTAATGCTTTAGGGCACAAAAACCTCGAGGGTCAGACTCGATCGCGCTTGGTTGGCACGACAATCAGCATGTCTAAATATTATATTCCTGCTCTTATGATTTGTAAAGAGTTAATAAACTAGCCTTTAGCCAGAACTAAGGCCGATACTTTAGCGGCGCCGGCTTCTTTAAGAACCTGCGCAGCCGCTTCTAGAGTCGACCCGGTAGTAACAACGTCATCAATTAAAATTAGATGCTCATCAATAATTGTTGGACCAGTCCAGCTAAAAGCCCCTAAAATATTTAACCGCCGCTCTTCGCTAGTTAATGAAGATTGAGGCGCTAAATGTTTTGTTCTTACTAACCCGGACAAGGATTTGAGTCCTAGCCTATTACACAATCCATTACTTAAGAGTTCTGCCTGATTAAAACCTCGCCAGCGCTCGCGCTTTTTTGATAAGGGAATAGGTAATAGTTTTGCTTGATATAGTTTTGGTTCTAGAGTTAAGCGACCGGCCCAGAAAAGAGCCAAAAAGTCAGATAGTGGTTCTTTTAAATCTGGTATGAAGTGGTATTTAAATTTTTTGATTAACTCTGATAACAGGGGATCGTCGTAGTCACCGGCGATATAAATGTTATCTAAGAAATTATTTTGACCAGTCACTAAATTTACAGACGGGCCGCCATATTTTAGTTGTCTAAAACAATTTTGACACACCCAAGCTCCTGGTTCTTGGCAACCTAAACATTCAATAGGAAACAAGAGGTCCTTGATAAATGAATAAATCATGACAGGTATTTATCTGAGCCTTATCTTGTATAACTGGCCGGTCTGTTTGTCAGTAAAGAAGATATAATCGTTATCCGCCGGTACCATCACGTCGGATATATTATAAGCACCGTCTGGAACAGCGATTAATTCGCGGCTGCCAGTAGTTAAGTCAATTTTATAAAGATTATCCTTGGTCTTATCAGCTAGCTCGGGAAAAAGACCAGCTCCTCTTTCTAAGTTTTCTGGTACGGCGCAGTAGACAGTTGTATTAGAAGAAAAAGTACACTTAGAGGCCCAAGTATTAAGATCTAGACTGCGGCGATTTTGGCTAATTGAATCTCCACTAGCGTCAACCAACCAAAGTTTAGGATTAAGATTGGTGTCAGTGCTATAAACACTGTATAGTAGTCGATCTCCCTCAGATGACCACTCCGGTTGAAAACCGCGTCCTTCAATAATTGTTGATTTAAAATTTTCGTTGTTTAGTCCGACGAAATATAGTTCTTGGCGGTTAAAATCTATACCGTCAGTATACATAGCTACAATTTGGTTGTTAGGAGACCAGTTGGAATAAACGGAATCCCCATTGGTGCCAATGTTTTCGATAGCAGTTGCTTTAGAGCCGTCATCGTTAGAAACAACTAGCCAGTTATTTTCCGGATCTAAGCCGATACTTTTAGCAATTATTTTTGAGCTATCTGGAGCAAAAGAAAATTCTTGCCAATGGTTAGGTAAGGTTACTTGTTTTTTGGTAGAAAAATTATATAAGATTTTACTCCCGTCTGGATATTCTAATATAGCCCGATCTTTGTCTGGCGCCCAAGTAATATTTTCTACGTCATAAAAAACTCTATCAGACATTAATACCGGATTACCGTTTTCATCTATGCGATAAAACTTACCGTCCTGGTTATCATAATATTGCACGCCACCGTTACGAGATAAGGTTGGATTTTGAACGGCCCTATCTGTTAAGGGTTCAGTTTTAGTTAGCCCACCGATAGCCACCGGGTTTGGTTCATTCGGATTTGGCGGACCGGATGCCTGTCCGGGGGGCAAAGTACCTGTGCCACTGCCAGTTGTTGTTCCGGTACCTGTTCCTGGACCAGCTTCTGGCAGGCCACCGCTTATTACTGGGTTTGCGTCTCCAGGAACAACCACTGGCTCTTTATAAAAAAAAACCTGCCAAATCAGATAAGCCATAGCAGCTACCAGTAATAGAAAACCGATGATAGCAAATATTTTTTTGTAGCGGCTGAAAAAGTTCATGCTTTTTTCTTGTTTAATATTTTATAATATTATATAATCATTATATATTAACCGATAAGATAATTCAATTTAAACGGGAATTTCCCAACCCATGCTTATGAGCCCCTTTTCTTTTGGCGGGGACAATCTTTTTTTAGGCATTGATATCGGCGACTCATCTTTAAAAATGGTCGAACTAAAAAAGAAGAACCGACAGATCCATTTGGTCAACTACGCTTTCAGCGAAAATGTTAGTGAAATAAATTTCATGAAAGTTGATGATGTTAGCTATTTGGCGAATGCCATAAATAAAGTAAAAACCGAGGCTGGTATTGAGGGTCGGAAAGTTACCGTCTCGTTGCCGACTTTTTCCGTTTTTTCCTCAATCATTAATATTTCCAGCGTCGATAAAAAAAGTCTGGCCAATGCTGTTAATGAAGAAGCAAAAAAAGTTATTCCTTTGCCTTTAGAAGAAATGACCTTAGACTGGAAGATTGTACCAGACGCGAATGGCAAAACACCCACTAAAGGAAATATGCAGATTTTTTTAACTGGTTCTCCTAAGAAGTTGGTGCGTAAATATATAGATATTTTTAAGGCGGCTAAATTAGAATTAGCTAGTTTAGAAACAGAAACCTTCTCCCTAGTACGCTCTTTAATTGGTAATGATAAGTCGACCGTGATGATTGTGGAAATAGGGGCTAATAGTACAGATTTATCTATAGTCAGAGAAAGTATACCAGTTTTAAATAGAAGTTTAGCGGTGTGCGGATCAACAGTTACCAAGGCTTTGTCGGATAAAATGGGAATTTCCTATGCTCAAGCGGAGCAATTTAAACTTGATCTCAGTTTAAGTTTAAACACAGATACTCGCAAAGCCTTACCTTTATTAATACAAAGTACTTTAGAACCAATAGTTACGGAGATGCAGTATATGATAGATTTTTTCCGTTCACAGAATAATGGTGATATTGAAAAAGTTATTCTATCTGGCGGCAGTGCTATGTTACTTAATCTGGCCGATTATTTTTCTAAGCGTTTAAATTTAAAAGTGATTGTCGGTGATCCTTGGAGTCGAATAAACTATCCGGCCGAACTTAAGCCGGTGTTGTCAGAAGTCGGTCCTAAGTTAGCAGTCGCTATTGGGTTAGCTATGAGAGAGATTGAGTAAAGTTTTTTATGGCTTTTTTTAAAAACAAAAAAAAGACTGACGAAAAAAAGGCGGCGACACCAAAAAAGGTGACACCTGGTTCTTCTTTTTTCTCTATCCAAAATCCTAAAATATTGGAGGTCAATCTAATTAAAGATGAAGCTCAGGTTTCTTTTGATTGGGCTAAAAATTTACTGATGCTGGGCCTAGCTTTAGTTATTGGTGTGATTCTAATTGGAGAAGTTTATTACGCTTTAAGTAAATGGGAGGAAAAAGAAGGTCTATTACTAGCTGGTATTACAGCAGAAACTGATAAATTAAATGCCGAAACTGTTAAACTTAGAAATGATTCAGCTGACGCTTTGAGCTATAAGGAAAAGGCTTTAGTTTTTAGCGAGTTGCTTGATAACCATGTTTATTGGAGTGGTTTTCTCAGTTTTATAGAAAAAAACACTCTCAGCAGTGTTAGATATAGTGAGTTTGGCGGAGACTTATCAGGGTCTTATGGCTTGAATGCGACGGCTTCAACGTTTAGTGAGGTGGCTTGGCAGGCAAATATGTTTATGCAAGATCCTCTTGTTAAGCAAGTTAAAGTCAGACAGGCTAACAAGGGAATAATAGATGAAGAAGACTTAGTAGAAGGAGAAGAGGAAATCGTTCCTGAAATTGTACAATTTGGGCTAATGCTCGATTTACGTCCGGAAATATTTAAAAAATAGTTATGAACAACAGGCCAGTAAAAAATCAAAATGCCTTAAATCGCTGGTTAAATCAATATTTTTCGGTTTTAGTAGCCGGATTTTTAATTATTTTCTTGTTGGTTGCTTATTTTGTGATTATTTTACCTAAAGCGCAGCTGGTTAATGAGGCTATCCAAGTGAATGTATTAGCACAAAAAAATCTTTATGAGCAAAGTAAAAGAAAGCTGGCTAATTTAATGGCCTTAGCCCAGGTTTATAGTCAGGTTGACGGCGCAGATCTAGATAAATTTAACACAGTGTTACCAACGTATTATCCACCGGAAGTAATATTTGGAGAATTAGAGGAAATTGTTAATCGTGGTGGTTGGCAGATGAATAATGTTTTATTAGAAAGTGAACAGGACTTAATTGAGAGTGGAGAAGCAGTAGCTTTGCCGAAAGAGGATGCAACTGCTATTGTGACTGGTTCTCGGAGCCCAAATATTGGCAGAATAAATATTCAGTTTTCGGTGAGCGCAATAGATTATTCTGGTTTTAAGAAATTAGTTAGAACATTAGAAAATAATTTGCGCTTACTAGATATTACCAGCGTAAATTTTTCCCCCGGAGAGGATCGGGCTAACTTTAATGTGACAACTTATTATTATAAGAACGCCGAGTAATATGAATAAGGCTTATCGTTACATATTATATTTTCTCATGGCCCTAGTAGGGGTAGCGGCTGTTTTATTTTTAGTATTTGGTGATGATATTTTATCTTCTCAGAACGCCAGTGGTGACTTGCAGGGCTGGGTTAATGGATTAGAAGTTAATCCGGTATCTGGAGTACCAGAAGATTTACTTGAACATCCAGTTTTGTCAGCTTTAGTTAATTATTCGCCATCTTTTGATATAGAAAAAATTTGTTCCCTACCTAGCACCGGCACGTCTCAGGTGCCCTGTACTCAGGGCAATAGCCGACCCTTCTTTGTTGAAAAAAAATAATTGCAAATTATGGATAAGAATGAACAGTTGATAGCCCTCTTGCTGCAAGAAAAGAGCTTAACTGCGGAGCAGGCTGCTCAGGCCAGAGAAACAGTCCTGTCCAAAAAAGGAGACTTGGTCTCTTTTTTATTGAAGCAGCACTTAGTTGAAGAGGAAAAACTCACAGAGATTCGGGCTAAGTTATATAATCTGCCTTATAAAAATCTTCTTAACGAAGATGTTCCGGAAAAAACTTTAAATTTTTTACCGGAAGAAATTTCCAGAACATATCGCGTGGTCTGTTTTGACCGCGAAGGTAAAACTTTAAAAGTAGGTTTGTTAGAACCAAATTTAAAAGCTATGGAAGCGATTAGCTTCTTAGCTAATGATGACAAGCTTGAAGTCGTTTATTATCTATTATCAAACAGTAGTTGGGAAAAAGTCTTTAAACAATATCAGAAGATAGAGGAAGAAATTGCTGGTGCTTTAGAAATTAGAGCTAAGGAAGAAGGGGACGATCTCGTGTCGGTTAAAAGCGAAAACGAAGATTTGTCGACCGAAGATATTAATAGCGCTCCGGTTTCTAGAATTGTGTCGGTAATCATTCGTCACGCTGTTGAAGCTAGAGCCTCTGATATCCATATTGAAACATTTGGTAAAGAAAGCCGGGTGCGTTACCGCATTGACGGTATTTTACATACCTTTCTTACCTTACCGAAAAGCATCCATAACTCAGTGATCGCTCGTATTAAAGTATTAGCTAAACTTAAGTTGGACGAAACTCGAATACCGCAAGATGGTCGTATTCGGTTGGTAGTAAATAATCGAGAAATTGATTTTCGTGTTTCTTCCTTACCTTTAGCTCAGAACGAAAAAATAGTTATGCGTATTTTGGATGTCTCACGCGGCGCTCCAGGGCTGGAAGAGCTAGGTTTTAATAAGCTGGCTTTATCACGGATGGGAGAGGGTATTAAAAAAACCAGTGGAATATTTTTAGTGACTGGTCCGACCGGTTCTGGTAAAACTACCACCTTGTATTCAATGTTAACTATTTTAAATCAAGAAGGCGTAAATATTTCTACCCTGGAAGATCCTATTGAATATGAAATTAAAGGGATTAATCAGTCACAGGTTAGACCAAAAATCGGCTTCACTTTTGCCAATGGTCTTCGATCTCTTCTGCGTCAGGATCCTAATATTATCATGGTCGGAGAAATTCGTGATGAAGAAACAGCTGAGTTGTCTATTAACGCTTCTTTGACGGGCCATTTAGTATTATCAACCCTCCATACTAACGATGCCCTGGGAGCAATTTTCCGTTTGCTGGATATGAAAATTGAAAGATTCTTATTGTCCTCAACCTTAAAAACGGTTGTCGCTCAGCGGCTTTGCCGACGTTTGTGTGATCATTGTAAGGCGCCTAGCAGCTTAGCGCCAGATGCTGAACAAACGGTTATTTCTGAACTTAAAGAAGCTCCTGTAGATGTCGTTAAGGGAGAAATTCCTGGTTTTGACCCAGCTAATCCTATAGCTCAAGGCACGCCTCATAAAGCAGTCGGTTGTCCGCGCTGCGAAAACACCGGTTATTCAGGTCGAGTAGCTATTTCTGAAGTGATTGAAATTAATGATCGTTTAAGAGAGTTAATTGATAGCGGTGAAAAAGGATTAAATATTGAGACGGTTAAAAGTGTCCAAGACTTTTTATCTATTAAACAAGACGGCATGATTAAGGTTCTTCTAGGTTTTACAACTATGGAAGAGGTATTACGGGTTATTGAAAGCTAGGATTAATATATGGCAATTTTTGATTATAAAGCAGAAAACTCTGAGGGAAAGGTTAGGCGCGGCACAGTGGTTGGTATTTCTGATAATGAAGTTATTTCCAAACTCCGAAAAAAAGATTTAGCCGTTGTAGAAATTTCTGATGTTACCAACGAGCTGTTGACCAAGTTTTTACGGCTTATTTCACCGATTAAAATCAAGGACATTGTTATCTTTGCTAGACAGTTTTCAGTTATGATCTCGGCCAACGTTCCTGTAGTTGAGTCGCTGTTAGTTTTAGTTGATCAAACAAATAATCTGACCTTGAAGAATATGATTGCTGAGATCGCTTTTGATGTTGATAGCGGCGCCTTTTTATCGGATGCCTTAGCTAAACATCCAAAAATATTTTCTGAACTTTTCGTGAACATTGTTAGATCCGGAGAAACTTCGGGCCGCTTAGATGAGGTTTTGAATTACCTGGCTGATGAGATGGAAAGTAATTACGATATGGTGGCAAAGATGAAAGGGGCGATGATTTATCCCGCTTTTATTATTACCGCTCTTTTTGGAGTAGGGCTGGTTCTGATGGTGTATGTTATCCCTAATTTAACGTCTATTTTAACTGAAACCGGAGCTACCATGCCTATTTCAACTCGGATTGTAATTGGAATTTCAGATTTTTTAGTTAATTATTTTTGGCTGGTTATTCTGTTGGTTGCCGGGGTGGTAATTGGCGTTAAATTATATTTAAAGACTTATGCCGGTCACAGACAATGGGATCTCTTAAAGATTAAGCTGCCAATCTTTGGCAAGTTGTTTCAATATATATATTTAATGCGTTTTACCAGATCCCTGTCTACTTTATTAAAGGGAGGAGTAGCTATTACTCGCGGTTTAGAAATTGTAGCGGCGGTAGTAGGGAATATAATTTATAAAGAATTAATTTTAGAAACCCTGGAATCAATTAATGATGGTAATCCTTTGGCGACGGTTTTTGAAGCCAGTAACCGCGTACCGCGCATGGTGCCACAGATGATTTCTGTTGGGGAAAAAACTGGTAAGATAGATTCCGTTTTAGATCGCTTAACATCTTTTTATTCTCGAGAGAGTAATAACATGTTAGATAATCTTAGTAAACTTATGGAGCCTTTGATTATGGTTATCATGGGCTTGGGAGTAGGGGTGATGGTCGCGGCTGTATTGTTGCCGATGTATAATTTGGCTAGTCAGTTTTAAAAAAACTGCTTTAGGTATTGCCCAAGTTTTTATCTAGTGCTATAATTTAAATTATAAAAGTAATCTATAAAAAATAATTGTGCCGGCCGAAATTTTTCGGTTCTGCCAAATAAGAAAGTAGCGTATGAAAAAAAATAATAAAACAGGCTTCACCTTGATCGAGCTCTTGGTGGTTATCGCCATTATCGGCCTACTATCGACTCTTTCGATTTTGGCCTTAAATACTGCTCGAGCCCGGTCTAGAGATGCTCGCCGCGTAGCGGATATTAAACAGATTCAGACCGCCTTGGAGATGTATTATAATGACGCCAGCGCTTATCCGGAGGATGCGTCTATGGCTCCTGGATTAAGACTTTCTTTTGGTAGTTCAACTTATATTGCCGCTATTCCTAAGCCCCCGACACCGACTAATGATGGCGATTGTCCGTCTATAACCGTTGTGGCTGATAATGAGTATACATATGCTTTAGGAACAGGTAAGTCAACTTATACAATTAGATATTGTATTGGTTCTCCGGTTAATGACTTAGCTGCTGGCTTCCATACCGCCAACCCAGCTGGTATCTGGTAAAAATATATTGAACTTTTTTAACCCGCTTAGGCTTATTTGCCTGGGCGGGTTTTGTGTTATAATTGAAGTATGGAATTATTTGAATTTACATCAGAGCTAGAGTTAGACTCTTTTTTGAAGACTCAACCAGGGGGCAGCCTTTTGCAATCTTGGAGTTGGGGCGAAGTTTTACAATCTGGTAAGACGGTAGTTAAAAGATTTGGTGTAAAAGAAAACGGAATAATTATTTTAGCAGCGACAGTAATCAAAAAAGATATAGGGGCCGGTTTTTTTTACTGGTTAATACCGCGTGGACCAGTTGTTGGTAAAAATTCCGCAGAAGACAAGGTTGTATTAGACTTTTTCTTTTCCCAGTTAGCAAAATATGACGGACAAGCGCTTTTTATTCGTTTTGAACCGCTTACAAAACCAGAACAATATATTGGTAATTTCCAGATTGTTAAAACTATTAATTTAGAGCCGGCCGAAACTTTAGTTTTAGATTTAAAGAAAGAGGAGGCGGAATTATTAGCGGACATGCACCCTAAAACTAGATATAATATCCGGCTGGCCGAGAAGAAGGGGGTTCTTGTAGAGCAAAAAAATAATCCAAGCGATTTTGATTTAAAAGAATTTCAACGTTTGATGAACTTAACTGGTTCTCGGGACGGTTTTCGTCTACACGCGGCTAGCCATTATCTGCAGCTGATTAAAAAAAGCCGGGGTAAAATAAAATTATGGTTGGCGGTTTATAAGGGGCAAAATATAG
>CAYUEO010000010.1:0-18535 GCA_964443755.1 uncultured Gammaproteobacteria bacterium
TAATTATTTATTTTTAAATTAAAAGCTTTGGTAGTCGAAGCCCCATATTCATTAGCGGCTTTTATAGTTACCACTTGTCCGCTGCTTAAGGTGTTTGAGGTGCCTTTTAGATTAACATTTGGAGAAGCGACGTTAATATTGAAACCGCTAGGATACCCACTTGAACCAGAATAATCTAAATTATTACCACCCTGAGTCTCTGGGCCCAATAAACAATTATACTCTTTTCCTAAGCGAGCCTCACCTAAACAATTAATATTTAGGTAAGGTTCAGGATTTTTAATCAGTATAGTAAAATTCTTAGCAGCAGTAGAGCCAAAACTATCAGTCACAGAAACTCTATAGGAAAATGTAGTATCTTTTAAAAAGTTATAAGAAGTAGGAATTAAGCCCCTATATTCAACCTGATGTTTACCGTTTACCAGACTATAGGTTTTTGCTAGGTTAGTTAATATATTAAAGGGACCATTTATTTGATTAATTACAGCAGTATTGATTGTCGGATTAGCGAAGCCGTTTCCTGAAAAAAGAATCTTATAACTAAAATATTCATTTGGATTAACTATAAATTCAACATTAGGCGCCTCCAACATAATTGGATCAGCCACTATAGTAATAGGCGTAGAAGTAGAAAGCACTCCACCACGTCCATCACTAACTTGTAGAGTTAAATTATAAGTTCCGATTCGAGGACCGGCCTTATCAGCATAAACTTTTTTCTGATAAGGATTACTAGTATCTAAAAGTTTAGGCGCCACGTTACTTTGAGTGCCACTAACCCAACCGTTCCAGCCGACTGCATTATGCCCGGAAGCACTGGCAAACGTCCAACTCAAATCATCTCCATCCGGATCCATAACTTGAATATAGCCATTAAACTCTTCATTAGGCTCGCCAGCCAACTGGCTATCGACCAATCGAGGTGGAGAATTAGTTGTCACGCCACCTGCACCAATACCGGTAGAGACCAAACAAGGAGAATCATCAGGATCATTGGGTGAAAACTTATATCCAGACGCCCTGCTCTCCATGGTCGCACACAAGTTATAATCTATACCACTAGCATCTGAAGAATAAACAAAAGCATAACTTCCGGAAGGCAAAACCAACGAAGAACCACTGGGCTCATTAATAAATTTCTTTAATTCCGGATTCCAACAGGTTGATGGATCATAGCCAGAAGATACTGTAGAGCCACCATCTGATATACAGGGCCCCAGTCTATTAACCGGATCTTTGAAACTTGGCGCGACTGCTAAATTACTAAGTAACTCCTGAGACCAGCTAGGCCAAACCGAAACACTGTGTCCCGGTAAATAAGTGCCAGCACTTAGTTGAGGATAACGATTGTTGACCCTTTGAAAATTTGATAAGGCTTGCTTGAGCTCTTCCATCTGGCCAATTCTCTTAATATCTCGGGTTATCTTAGCCTTCATGCTACTACAAAAAAAACTGGCTGGACAATCAGTGTCAACTAAACAGTTTTTGGGCGTCTTCAATAAACAAGAGCCGGATGTCGAGCCGCTTGTAGAACAAACTGCATTATCAGGACAATCAGAATCTGCTAAACAACTAAGAGAAGAAAAGGAGCAAGTTTGAGTGCCAACTTCAGATAAATTACTATTGAACTTCCAACGAGACACAAGTTGCCCCAAAATATCTACAGTAGGCGCCAAGGAGTCTTGATTATAAGAGATTAAATAAATATTTGTATATATGTCTTTTGTGGTTATGTTGAGATTAGCAGCATTAACATAAACTGTTCTGCCATCTCTAATTGCCTCATATCCATCGACTGTTAGAGACTGTGGCGAACCCTGAAATCCCTGACTTTCGTACCAACGTAGAATACTATAATGGTTTGGATTAGGGACCACTCGAACCGCAATAGCGTCCGAACTTTCAAGCGTGCCACTAGTACTATATTGAGCTGAAACTTCTAGGCCTCTTAAAAAAAATATAGACAATACCGTGACTGCGACCAGAAAGCCTATTTTATAAAATTTTATTTTCATATTTTCTTAGTTAATCTCGTTTTCCCTATCTAAGGGATCAGATTGAGAACCACAATCTATTTGCTCTGCACTGCCAACACATTCTAGCTCTGATGATTTTATACTCTCATTACCTGATGAATCAACCGCAGAAATTGCAAAGAAGTTCAGATTACTACTAAACTTATCAACATCAATACTTAAACTACTAGCACCTACTTCGGAATCAAAAGACTCGCCATATTTTCCGCTCTCAATGCCTCGATACAGACGATAGGTATTAGCTGCCCCAGAAGAAGCAATCCAGATAAATCGAATATAAGATCCATCGACCACTGTGCCTTGCAATGAAGAAGGAACTGAAGGCGCGGTAGTATCAGAAGGCACGGCACTTTTTTCATCAGACAATTGACTCTCAGCTCGATTTACATTAATAACACTAATCTTAAAGATATATGTCACATTATTACTCAATCCGGAAACTTTATAACTACAGTTATAATTAGTTCCAGATAAGGTGCAAACTGGTGACCCGCCAATCATATCAGCCGCCTTAAGCTCTTTTGATAACATCGTGCCCTGTCCCTCAGGAAGATAATAAATCTTAAAAGAAGAAATTTGGCTGACATTATTATTTAAAAGAGCATCAGCTCTCCAGTCAACTTTAACCTCTCCTCCAATACCAGTGTTTGTTACTGAAACTAATTCACCCGTCGTAGGAACAGATGATCTAAAAAAGTATGACTCTTTTAATACATCCCAGATACATATTCCGTCTTGAACTAAATCACCGTTTTGATCTGGGCCACATTTAGTTACATTGGAAACACTACCTGACGGACAAGGAGTACGATCAGCGCTACAGATCAAGTTGGAACTAGCGCCACGAATAACTGCTTGATTGATAATGGCCGGCAAATCATCAAGGGTTCCAGAAGCACCCGCATCACGACAATAATAAAATTTATAATTATAAAAAGCGCAACCACCTCCCACCGATCCACTACAGTTGTCTATCCATGGCGACCAAGATCCATTTGCTGCTACAGGTGGCCAGGGGTTATTACATAAGAAAACGTATATATCTGCCTCTTCTTTAAACTGGTCACCTCCTAAATAAGCATTACAACAATTATTTGAACAGCTCGGACCCGTACAAGAACAACTACCAGAGTTACAGGTTGGAGATTTAAAGCGACTCATATTTATTTTAGCCTCAACACTAGTTTCGCTGTCAGTTACTCCTGATTTAGCCTTTACTAGAACTTTGCTAGCTGGCAAACCTGAAATTGTTGGAGTAGAAATAAGCGATGCTGCCTCACTGTTAGTTAAGCTAAATTCCCAATCCCAGAAATAACCGGTCACCGGTTGAAGAATTTGCTTATTAGCGCTCACCGCATAAGCACTTACCAGTCTATCTGTATCGGCTGCCGTATCAAAACTTGGATTGTTGAAGTTTACATCGTTCTCATCCAAACTATTGTCACTAGTATTGATTAAAGCAGTTTCCGGAGAAACAATCACCTTATCAATAGCACATATACCAGAATTAACTCCCTGATCTGATAAAGTACTGAATTTAATGATATGAGAGTTCTTATAGCTTCTATTGTTAAATGTGATATCTTCTCCTTCTACATAACCACTAGAGGTATATGAACCAGTGCCACTAGAAGAATAAGGAATTGCCTCAATATTATAGTAACCATCTCCGTTCATGCCTATTTGTCTAATACTTAATATTCCCGTTTGACTATTTAATTCTTCATCACCTTTAATGATGAAATAATAATTTGCTGATGGCGATAGAATAGTTTGCGGCACAAAATACAAGGAAGCTTGTTCACCGGAATTTTCTCCAGAAATTGTGCCCGGAATAGCACAGTATAGTTTATTAGGATCTGGTAAATCTGCAATCGCTGTTTCAGTTTCTATGCCTATATATAAGTTATTCCAAAATTCAACAATTTGACGACCTATTTTCTTAAAGAAGGCTGCCAGGAAGTTAGAATTATTGGTAAGCTGATTTTCATTAAAATCTTGATTTTTAACAATAAAGGTGCCGGTTGGGCAAACACCTGTTCCGTACTCTTTTTCCTCTAATAACATCACGCTCGAAGAAAAAGTACTAATATCCATAACCTGATTAAAATCAATCCGAATCACCGCATTACGACAAACTTTACTATCTAAGTGCTCCGGGAGACTACCCAAAACTTCCGGTCTAGATTCACAACACGCTCCAGATCCGCAACCAATAGATTCTTTAGCGCCACATTCATCATCCCGACTGCAACCACAAAATAATCCCCTACTAGCCCCCGAACAAGCGCCCTGATCTGCAATACAATCCAGTTCAGGATTTAAGGGACTCACAGTGCCAGGCTCACAACAACAAGTACCACAAGCTGGTGGTGTTAAGCCGGTTAAGCCTGAATCTAAGAGACAGGAAAAACCAGGAAAGTTACAAATTTCACTAACACATGTTGAAGTTGCATAACCAGCGCAAGATAGGCCCGGACCTGTAGGTGGGTTAGCGCAAAAATATTCACAAGAGCTTATATCACTATAAGTACCGTTACGAACTGGCGCATTACTAGCACAACTCCCTAAGCCCGATGATTCATAACCTGAAGACGTATAACCCGATGATTCATAACTTGAAGACGCGCAATCATAATAAGCGCAATATCCTAAATCTGAGCCTGAGCTTATTTGTTCTCCAGAGCGACATAAAGAGTTTTTATCATCAAAACAACAAGCACTTGAAGCCTGACAAGCTCCTAAATCTGTAAAAACAGCGCAGGGATCTTCATTATCACAGTCATCTCCAACACATGGTTCAGTTGACGTTGAAGAAGTCGCAAAACCTGTGCTAAAGCGCCATTCAAAAACTGAACTAGGAATTTCAATATAACAAGCATCTAAGGTCTGGCTACAGCGACCAGCTTTGTAAGTATTTACTGGACAGCAAACTTGCGTGCCACAATCAGAATCGGCTTGACATTCACCAACTGAAAAATTTATTTCATTTCCCCAATCACTATTATTAATTACTCTAACTGGACCACTGATTGATCCTACCGGAACTTCTGTAGCAATCATGTCCGCCCGACCATCTTTTACTATTGTGCCAGTAGCAGTTTTATCATAGTTAAACTTAACTAAACCCTCACCATTAATACTGCCAAAATATTCTCCCCATAAAGTAACCGGGGTTGCCACTGGACCTCTGTCGGGTTCAATCTTGCACACACTGGATCTGAGTGGCTGCGTAGGATCCACCATAAAACCGTTAGGATTCAAGTTTGAGGTATCAATCGTAGTAGTGCCTATTTTAATACTAATAGTTTGATAACCAGCCACCACACCACTAGGGGCCTTAACTATAATTTGATTATCTCTCCAGACAGAATTTAAGCACATATCCGGAAAGTCATAGGCTGCCTCTGTGTTGCCAAAAAATACTTGAGACAGGCCGCGTGCTCCACCAAAACCTCTGCCGCGCAAAGTCACATATTGACCGCTCGGCCCACTAGTCGGATAAAAACTAGAAATAAATGACCCATCCCCTTCATCTGACTCCTTTGTAAAGCGTAAAAAGTTACTCCGCACTTGCCCGGCAGTTGAGGGTTTTTGCACAAAACTACCAGAAGTACCGGAATTAATATTTGGAGTTAAGGCCTGTCCAACTAAACCCGATGCTTCATTGAAAATAGAATCCAAAGCTTTGACATTATTTTGATAACTACCAAAGTAAGCTTCACTAGAAAATAAATTGAGCCCCTGATAACCAACCTCTGAGCTTAAACCACCTCGATTAGGATCGAGATAACATAATCCTGGACGGCTGATATTGTTTGGTAAAAAATCTGAAATAGCGGGGCCATAATTATCACTTGTGGTATCTGATAGTTCATCACGATTTTTGACGGTTATCGATCCTGAGGATGATCCAGATGGCACAGCAATGACAATTTGATCATCACGCCAAGTGTCAATACAAGATGAATTTAACTCAGAGGGAGAAATACCTTCAATAGTGCTATTAGCTGGACCGGCAAAAAGAACCTGGCTAGCACCAGCTTCATAAACGCCAAAATTTTTACCAAAAATTGTAATCAGATTATTAGCTGATCCGTTTGGCGTTCCAATATTACAAGCCGTGGCACACTCACTATCAGAAGTACAGGCCTTATTGGCATCTTCTTCACAAAATCCTCCCACAGGGCTAATACCTGTTATCACCGGAGGTCCGTCGCAAGTACATCCTTTCAAAGGATTGCAGGTTAAAAATTCAGAACAACGTGAATTATCAGCTTCACAGGTTGGGGTAGCAGAATCAATATCACAAGAATCCCCTATCCCGCCCTTAGGAAGACAGTTACAGGTATCGGTATCACAATAATCATCTGAAGAACATATTTGTTCGGCTGCCTGGCAACCGGGCAAGATTGTGTTACCATCACAGCTAGTCGGATTATTGCCGCCACCATTATCGCAATTCTGCCCGACACAAGACCCCCATGATCCACCCTCAGAACAAACCATTAATCCGCTATTATAACAACCGCAAGATAAACTTGCTCCTGGGGTACAAGCATAGTTGCCCGGCCCTACAGTGGCATCACTAAGTTTAGTTATTATAAAGGTGGCAATTGCCCAAGAAGACATGATAATCAGTAGACCAATCACACTATTTTTCAAAATATTTTTGGCATTAGAAATTTTCTCCTCATCTCCACCAGAACTCATCCAAAGAAACCCGGCATATATAATAAAACCAACCGCAACAACGCCTAAGAGCCCAAGAGCTACATTAATAATTCGACCCGCTATTTCCCGTGGATCAAGAGAGCTTAGAGTCCCTCCTAAACCATCATTTACAGCACCGGTACCAAAATCTTGAGCACCGCTCCAGCTAGCAAAAGCAAAAACTCCTAAAAAAATAATGGCGACTATTAAATTGTTGGAAAATTTTTTAAACACAATAAAATTTCTTAATGAAACAAACTATTGACAACTACCATCCTGACCCAATATATCCGTGGGGCTGCCAAAACAGCAAGACGGTAATTCCGGGGTAGCAATACACCCGGGGCCAGTTGATGGCTTGTAACAATTTTGATAAATATCTTTTACACCTGAGCCAACCTGTGTCTTGAAAGTGAGCGATTCAGGAAATGGAGAATGAGAAATGTTTATTATAGTAATATCAGGCTCACCATCTAAAGGTGCTACATCAAGATTTTCACTACCAATCCAATATCCTAAAGCAGTCGGAGATAAACTACTAAGATTCACTAATCTATGTACTTGAGTGCTAGTACCACTCTTCACTATTGAACTACCACTTTTTATAGAGCTGTTGAGCATCAAGGTATTAAAGCTAACCCTGATAGGAGCTGTACTGCTAGCTCCCTGTTGTCCTGACCCTGGTAATATTTCGGTTATCTCAGGGGGGTTAACCATTATCTGATCATTAATATAGAAAGACCACTTATACTTATCTTTATTGCCTGTATTAATTGATGGAGAAAAATTATCATTATAAAAATCTAATGGTCCATCGGCATATTTATCTCTATTTCCGTCTAACGAATTAGTAGCTGCATCAATGATCCCGTTTAACGTAGAAATGTTTGCAGCTGGGTAGTTCTTGCCATCCGGGTTCTGACAGGTATTATAAAGAAAAGCTGTCGGCAAGCAAGAACTAAAAGGGGCATAAGCTAGGCAGTCAGCGTTTGATGAACAAGTTTTTAAATCAGCGGCTTGCAGTTCAACAGCCAAATGACTGTTAGCTGGTAGACAATAAATTTTTTCCCCACAACCATTTAAGCCGCATTCCTTATCCGACAAAAACTCTACCGTGCGATAATTATTACTGACTGTAAATTTCCCGCCCAGAAAATCTCCAATACAAGCGTTGTTCTCACATTTATATGATTTACAATCTGATGGAACGCTGCACACTGCCCCTGCCGGGCTACTGGTGGCTCGAGCATTTAAAACCCTAATATAATCTTGTACCTCAACAGAGGTCCCTGATACTGACAAGGGATTAACCGCTTCGTTAAAATTCAACTGTAGAGCCGAATTCATAGGTCGGTCTTTTTTGTCTCTAGCTTCACCGCTCTCATCTCTATCTACTCCGCCAGACATAGGTTGAATAGATAAAGCTGTATTATTTGTTGATTCAAGAATTATATCATTACCACTTGCTCCGGCCACCTTAGCGGAAATTACTACTCTACTATTATTTCTATCAACATTAATATCTGGGTGACCGCTAAGCTTAGCTTGGATGCGAGCTGCCTGGACTGTAGTGCCACAGACTAGAGTTCCGTCAACAATTCTTGCAGGCACCTCAATATTATTATAAAGATTATTACTAGCAAACACGTAAACCTCTTCGTTTACCTGTAAAGTATCAGCCAATTGTTCCGGCTTGAATGATATTTCCCACAGACTGCCTTCTGGATGATCTTGAGCATTTATAGTTAAGTAGTTGGCAAACACAGCTTCACCTGAGTCTGAAAAATCTGCTAAACCAAGAATATTATTATCCTCATCAAACAACTGAGCTTTATTGGGCGCCCCAGCTGGAACAGACACTCTAAATTTATCAAGCGTCCCTCGATAATTAAGAGTAACAGTTGCCGTAGCTGGAGAAATGCTTTCTATAGTAGCTGGCGAATAAATCTTGGGGCAAGAATTGACAGTAATAGAGCCAAAAGCAGCAGTGGCTGGTACTACCTGAAGGGTTAAATCTTGTTCGTTATCAGGCAGCGGGAAAATACCGGCCGGAGCCACTAACGGCGGCGTTAAATCTAAAGTATTACTGACTAAAAAGTCCCACTCAGCTAAATCAACGCTACAATTTTTAAACATTGAAGTCCCGTCTTTTTTCTGAACTCTGTTACTAAATTTTACAGTATAAGGGGTTTCCCCATTAACTGATCCTAAAAACTCTGTCGGTATTAATACTAAAGTTTTTTTGTCAGCTGAAACACTAACCGCCACTTCGGTATTATTGCCGTTTGGAGAGGGACAAGAGAAATCACCGCAAGCATCCCCTAAGTCTGTTTTAAAAATTCTGATAGCTACCGGATTAATTCTATTGCATTCCGCTGTACCACACTCGCAAGCATTTTCTGAAGCATCGACACAAACGGTATCGAGTTTTAATTCTTCTTTAAAGGTAATCATTATCGAGGTATTACGAGGCACATCTCGTTGACCAGGAGCAGGATAAGAACTTTCAACGCTACATGCACCAAATGCTCCGACACCAGAAGTCGTTAGAGAATTTCCACCACCAGGAACCTGAGAAACCGAAGGTCCTCCAGCTGCCCCGCTTAATCTGGAAATTACAAAAGTGGCTATCGCCCAAGAAGAAAGTATAATAACCAAACCAATAACCGAATTAATGAGAATTTTTTTAGCCGAACTAATTTTTTCCTCCTCTCCCCCAGAAGTCATCCAAAGAAAACCGGCATACATGATTAATGATATTCCGATAACGCCCAAAAAGCTTAAAGCTATCTGAATAATCCTACCGACTAAAAGTCTAGGATCTGTTTTTGTTAGAATACCTTCTAAGCCACTGTCTACTGCGTTAATACCAAAATCTTGAGCAAAAGAAAAATCGGCTGCAAAGATAGCAACAAAAAGAATCATCGAGAAAATAGACAGCCAGACAAATATTTTAGTTTTTTTTGTCATGGAAACAAAACGGCGCAACTTTTTAAATAGGTCCTTACATGCTATAATTTATGTCACGAAGTGACACTGATATTATAGCATAGACACAAGCAGTATGACTATAGATAGAGTGATAAAAAAATTTCAAGAAAGTCATCCGGGGGTTGATACCACCGCTCTTACTCTTGCTTATGAATTAGCTGACGAAGGACACGCTGGACAAATGAGAAAAAGCGGCGAGCCATACATTCAACATCCCCTTAATACCGCATATATTCTAGCAGAAATTAAAGCAGACTTACCAACCGTAGTAGCTGGCCTACTTCATGACGTACCCGAAGATACCAGACACGACCTAGAAGAAATAAGAGTTCTATTTGGCCCAGAAGTTGCCAGTTTAGTAGAAGGTGTAACTAAGCTGGGAAAAATTAAATATCGGGGCATAGAAAGATATCGAGAAAACTTAAAGAAAATGTTCTTAGCCATGGCTAGCGACTTACGGGTTATTTTTATTAAATTTTGTGATCGTCTTAATAACCTGCGTACTCTAGAAACATTGCCCCCGGAAAAACAAAAACGAATTGCTCGGGAAACTCTCGAAATATATGCTCCAATTGCCGGGTTACTAGGAATAGCTCGTCTAAAATGGCAAATGGAAGATATCTGCTTCAAATATTTGTATCCTGATGAGTACCATGAAATAGAATATAAATACGAGGTTGAAAAAAAAATTGAAAGAAATCGTTTTTTTCAAAAAGTTAAAACCATTTTAACTCCTAAGCTCGAGGAAGCTGGGATATCAGAATATGATATAGAGGTAAGATTCAAGCACCTTTATAGTATATTCACAAAAATGCAAAAAAAGGACAAAGAATTTGAGCAAATTTATGATGTTTTCGCGTTGCGTTTAATTGTTCCCACAATTGACGATTGCTATAAGGCCTTGGGAGTCATACATACTCTCTGGAAACCTAAACCTAATCGCTTCAAAGATTATATTGCTGTTTCTAAACCAAATGGCTACCGCTCTTTACACACAACAATTCTCGGACCAGAAGGAAAAGCGACTGAATTTCAAATTAGAACCTGGGAGATGCACGAAGAAAGTCTCTACGGCTTACCAGCTCACTGGCACTATAAGACTCAAAGCACACCCTCGGAGTATCAACTCCCAACCTGGGTAAATGAAATTATTGAAATTCAAAAAGAAATCACCAACACCACAGAGTTTGTAAAGAAAATTAAATTAGACATTTTTCGAGATCGTATTTTCGTCTTTTCTACAAAAGGCGACGTGTTTGAGCTGCCTGAAAATGCTACACCGGTTGACTTTGCCTACGCTGTTCACACAGATGTTGGAAATAAAGCAGCTGGGGTAATTATTAATGATAAACTGGGTCGCTTAGATCAAAAGCTACAAAATGGTGATTTTGTAGAAATTATCATAGAAAAAAAACGTCCCCATCCTAATCGTGATTGGCTTAAATTTGTTCGTACAAAACGAGCTAGAGATAAAATAAAACAATTTAGTAGAAAGCCTGCTCTAGACACTCTAAAAAAGTTTATTCCAGGAATAAATAAACATAAAATACAATAAAAAAACCGCCGATTAGGCGGTTTTTTAGACAATGCTTAAGATCTCTGATTACTCTCCGGAAGCTTGCCAATTTTGCGTAAATATTCATTCTTCTTGCGTAGTTCTAAACCAATGAGTGCGTGTTTTTTCTGTAAGCGTTTAGTTACTTTGGTCTCTCTATGTTGAATAGATCGGGCCTTTTCTAGACGCTTGGAATTCTTCAATCCCTTCTTGAATTTTCTCAAGAAACTTTCAAAACTTTCACCTGGTTTTCTCTTAAAGTCAGCCATATATTCCACCCTCCTTTCTAATATTTAATCTTTTTTCTACTAATTTATCTTTCCGAGACAACCGTTCCTTGATTTTCTTATAAACTACTGTTTCTTGTGCTCCGGAATCCATATCACGCATTAAAATAGTTCCATCCATTATCTCTTTGCGCCCCATTATTAAACTGGTCTTTGCTCTCAAAGTTACCGCCTCTTCTAATTGTAACTTTAAACTATCTGAGGCAAAAGATTGACGAACATTGAAACCGGCAGTGCGTAATTCTTCAAACAATTTAAGAGATTTTATTTTAGCCTGATCACCCAACTGAGCCACAAACACTAAATCATTATCAGTTGATTCCAAAAGAATGGCCTTATCTTTAATTTTAGAAAATACTCTCTCTAAACCAATAGCTAATCCAAAAGATGGCGTTGACGGACCCCCCAAACTTTCAACCATAGAATCATAACGACCACCAGCTCCTAAAGCAGTCTTGCCAATAATTGTTCCTTCGTCTGTCACGGGCCAAAATTCAAAAACAGTGTCATTGTAATAATTTAATCCTCGAACTAAGTAAGGATTAAAATTATAATTGATACCAAGCTCATCAAGAGATTCTAAAGTCTTGGCAAAGTGTTCACGACTTTCAACCGATAAATAATCGGCAATTTGCGGCGCTTCAGCTCGTAATTCTACACATCCTTCTTCTTGGCAGTCAAGTAAACTCAAACAATTCTTACCCAGATTACCCCGACAATCATTACATAATTTTGATCTACGACCACGCTCTTTATAAAAAGCTAATAACTTCACACAATATTCGCGACGATTCTCAGCTGTTCCTAAACTATTTATTTGTACTTGTATCTTAATATCTAAACGAGAAAAGAAATTGTGACTAGCCGCTATCATTAGCGCTTCAGTCAATGGCTTATGGTCACCAACAATCTCTAAGTCTAACTGGGTTGACTCTCGATAATGACCAGTTTGAAATTTTTCCCTGCGGAAGATTGGTCCCAAAGAAAATAACTTAGCATTAAGAGTTCCCTCGCCGTTATTATTTTCCAAATGAGAACGAATAATACCCTGAGTTATCTCGGAACGCAAAATTACTTTCTCACTTTTTTCGTTATCAACAAAATAAAACTCCTTATCATTATTACGACGAGTAGATTTTTTAAACAATTCGAAACTCTCCAAAATTGGAGTTTTAACCGGAGCGAAGCCATAAAGTTGGGCAAACAAACGGGCTTGATCTTGTAGGGCTTCAAAATAACGACCATCCTGAGCTACCCAGTCTTTCATGCCTAAAAGACGGGGAGGAACCTTGTCTGTCCGCCTCTCTGTTTTTTTGGTATTATCTGTGGCAGTATTTTTTCGTCTGGGCATAGAAATGATCAGTTATTATTAATATTGGGGCCAATATTCAGCATCAAATACTGTTGCTCTGTTAAACGGCCAACCACGCAACAACACTTTGCCGGTAATAAAACTCTTGTTTACTGGTCCAAAATCTCGTGAATCTTTAGAGGCATTACGATTGTCTCCTAATACATAATACTCGTCAGCGCCGATAAGTAATCTATCGCCAGAGTCATTACTATTGGTTGCAAAGGTGCTGGTATTATCTGGAAGATAGCTTTCTTCTAGAACAAACCCGTTAGGATTTTCGTCATTAAAAACTTTAACTAAACCGTCACTGATTAGAACCTCTTCTCCGGGAAGCCCAATCACCCGCTTAATAAAGTACTCTTGAGGGTTTCTTGGATAGCGGAAAACTATGACCTGACCACGCTCTGGAGCTGAATAACGATAACTTATTTCATCAATGATTAAATATTCATGATCAAAGAAATTTGGCTCCATCGAGGCCCCTTTTACATAAAACGGCTGAATCAGATAATAACGAACTGGCAAAATAATAGCCAAGGAAATAGCTACCACTTTTACAATCTCCCAAACAAAAACAACAAATTTTTTCATATTTACAATAAAAAAGCCTGACTCAGCTGTTTATAGTGCTTGATACTATATCAGAAAAACATAAAAAAATCAAACAGCCGTATTTATCTGATATTAGCTAATAAACATCACATCACCATAACTAAAAAATCTATAACGTTGTTTTACTGCTTCTTTATAAGCTTTGTCAATATAATCTTTACTAGCTAAAGCTGAAACCAGCATTAACAAAGTAGAATGCGGTAAATGAAAGTTGGTAACTAAAGCGTCTACCATTTTGAATTTATATCCGGGGTAAATAAAAATATCAGTCCAAAATGTTTGCTGTCCTATTTTTTTTAAATCCATGGACTCTAAAGTTCTGGCGCTCGTTGTCCCCACCGCTATAATTCTTTGCCCTTGTTTTTTAGCTTGCCTAATAATACTTACTGCCTCAGAGCTGATTTCCGCTAGTTCACTGTGCATCTTGTGGTCTTTAACTGAATCCACCTTAACTGGCGCAAAGGTTCCTAATCCAACATGTAAAGTCACAAAAACAACTTTTACGCCTTTTTTCTTAATCTGACTTAGTAAGTTTTTAGTAAAATGACGACCCGCGGTAGGAGCGGCGACGGAACCGATTTTTTGCGGGTTGGCAAACACTGTCTGATAGTCAGCCTTATCACTGGACGTTTTAATAGGTCTCTTAATATAAGGCGGCAAGGGCATAAGTCCTGTTTTACTAATTGCCAACCAAAATTGCTTACCGACCTTATTAAACTTTACTTGCCAAGTACCGTCCTGATTATTTTTTAAAACCTGGGCTGTTAATCCAGCGGATAACACTATTGTCCCTCCTTCCTTAACCCGGCCACCAATTAAACACTCCCAAACAGCGTCATCTATCACACGATGTAAAAATACTTCAACCTGACCACCGCTAATTTCTTTCTTGCCTATTAAGCGCGCCGGGAACACTTTTGAATCGTTAAGAACTAACACATCTCCTGGGTGTAAATAATTTATAAAATCATAAAAGTGTTGATGGGCTAAGGCCCCTGTTTTCTTGTTTAACAATAAAAGCCGCGAGTGATCCCGCGGTTTTACCGGTTTTTGAGCAATGAGTTCCTGAGGTAACTTAAAAGAAAAATCTTTAACTAGATAATCCATAATTACTTACTCCTAGACAAAGGCTCATTAAGTCCCAGATGTTGGTAGCCAAGACTGGTAACTTGTCGGCCTCGAGGTGAACGATCTAAAAATCCTAACTGCATCAAGTAGGGTTCATAAATGTTTTCTATCGTATCGCTATCCTCTCCTGTTGAGGCAGCTAAAGTATTAAGACCTACTGGTCCACCCTGAAACTTAGACACAATAGTTTCTAATATTCGCCTATCAATTAAATCTAAGCCCAAGCTATCAACCTCTAACATATCAAAAGCCTCTAAGCTCTTAGCTAAAGTTATTTGACCGTCTCCTTTAATATCACAATAATCTCTAACCCGTTTAAGTAAACGATTAGCGATCCGAGGAGTTCGACGACTGCGTGAGGCAATTTCTTCTAACGCATCGGCGTCAATAGAGACTCCGAGTATATTAGCGCTCCGAGCAATGATTTTAGATAAGTCACCTGCTTCGTAAAAGTTCAAATGGTAGGTAATTCCGAAGCGATCGCGAAGTGGTGATGAAAGAAGGCTGGCCAAGGTAGTAGCTCCAATAATCGTAAATTTAGGCAGATCAAGACGCAAAGTTCTGGCACTAGGCCCCTTGCCCATAATAATATCCAGCGCATAGTCCTCCATAGCCGGATAGAGAATCTCTTCGACAGCTTTTGGTAGGCGGTGTATCTCGTCAATAAAAAGAATATCTCCTTCTTCTAGGTTTGTTAAAATAGCCGCTAAGTCGCCGCTTTTTTCTATAGCCGGGCCGGAAGTAACTCGAATATCAGATCCTATTTCTTTAGCAATAACATGAGCTAAAGTAGTCTTACCTAGACCAGGGGCGCCATAAAGCAAAACATGTTCAATAGGTTCCTGGCGTTTTTTGGCCGCTCCGATAGTGATTGTTAAATTTTCTTTTATTCTCTCTTGTCCGACATATTCACTTAAGGTTTTAGGACGCAAAGAAGTATCAAGTTTTTCATCTCCTTGACGCTCTATCGGACTAATTAGGCGATCATTGTTTATTGGCATAGCATTAGCATTGTATCTCAAACTTGTCTGAATTCGCAAATATTTCCAAAATCGCAATATTTACACATCAAGCCTGGTTTGGCGGTAAATTCACGATTCTTAATCGCAGCAATATTATGCATCATCTCCGTGCGCAGCTTAGTAAAGTCTTGTTCTGTGGCCTTAAAACTTAACTTAACACCCGTCTCTAAATAGTAAAAACTCAGAGTGCTTACTTTTACTCCCAAAAATTCTTCTAAGAAAAGTTGATAGAGAATCAGCTGACGCTTATCGTCGTACTGCAGTTTATCCTTACCCTTACCAGTTTTATAATCAATAATTTCTAAACTCCCGTCAGGCAGCTTATCTACTCTATCTATGGTTCCCTTGATAATATCGTTCCCTAGCTTAAAAGAAAATTTCTTTTCTAAAAATATCACGTCCGGCAAATTACCACTAGAAAGCTCTGACCAAAACTTAGTTAAAGCTGTTAAACCTTTAGCTTTGTAAAGAGCCCGATCTTCTTTATTGGGATAACCATCAGGCTGCCAAAATTCTTCATACAAATCTAAAAGTCTTTTTTCTGTAATAGCAGTTTGCGACTGCTTAGCTGGTTTCAAAGAAGCAAACAAATTAGCTTGATGCCTATCTTCTAATAAAGGCAGTAAGAAATTGTAAAGAGTGTTATGCAAAACTCTTCCAAAAATAAATGATACTTTATCACTAGGAACCGGTATTTTTAAAATGAAGGCAAATTTATATTGCAGCGGACAAGTTGAGTAAGCGGCCAACTGAGAGAAGGAAAACTTATCCGGCAAAGAATAATTATCATCAGCCGCGTGATCGCTTTTTAAAGATAAGGGGCGCGAATTTAGATAATGAATATCGCGTAAAAATTCATTTTTTTCACTGAGAATAATTTCCGGAATCGCGCCACTAGTTACCCCCATCTCCGCAATAAAACGAGACGGTTTTTTCTCTCGCACGCCACCGTAATCTTTAGCGGATGATAAGAATAACCCTATCTTAGCCCGAGTAGCGGCCACATAAAATAGGCGCCTTTCCTCTTCTAAATGATGAGCGGATTTATCAGCGGCTAAATCACTAATTTTTTCCCTAACTAAGGCATCGGGAATAGAAATCTTCTCACTACGAGAGATGGTTGGGAACTTTTTATCTGCCAGATTAACTAAAAAGACGTAAGGAAACTCTAGACCCTTGGAGCCGTGGACAGTCATAATTCGAACAGTATCACTATCACCAAAATCTAACTTTAAAGCACCAGTTTCTCCGGCCTCGAGTTCTAAATTTATAGCTTCTAAGAAATCTTTCAAGCGTAAGTCCGGCTCAGACTCTTCCATTCTCTTTATTTTTTGATAAAACTGATTTAGATATGAATACAGCTCAACGTCCTTATCTCTATCGAGGTTAGATAAAAGTCCGGAGTCATATGCAAAGGTCAAAAATATTTTTGTCGGTTTGGCTGTACTGGCTAAAGTAGAATGTATGGCCACCAAATCTAATAACTTCTTAATATTCTTTAGTCCTGAGGCGCTAATACCAGGTATTAAATCAATATTTTTTAAAGCTTCATATAACGACCAAACTTTTCTAGCGGCCGCTTTATTGATAGTAATCAAATCGGAATGAGATACTTTGAATATATCCATGTTCAAGACCCGAAAAATTGCTGAGGATTCATGATAATTATCTAAAAGCCTAAAATACGCTAAAATGTCTAAAATAAGCGGTTTATAATATAAACCCCTCCAAGACATAAACAAGTTTGGCACCCCTAAGCGGTTTAATTCTTTAACATAAGCCTCGGCAGTATCATTGGCTCTAACTAAAATTGCAAAATCTGACCAAGCTAGATCTGATCCGTCTTGCTCATGAAGGTCTACTATTTTTTGAGCTGTAAAAGATACTTCGTCATCGCGAGTATCAAAATTAAAATATTGCACAGCTGGATCTAAATAATCTTTTTTTGCTATCTCTCCTTTAGCCTGTAACTGTTTAGAGATCCCTAGACGCGCTTCCAGGCGGTTAGGATTATTGTTTTGAATAAAATCGTAAGCCTGATCAAGAATTTCCTGACGTGAGCGATAATTCTCCGTTAAAATTATTTCCTGAGCCTGAGGATAGTCATCTTTAAACTGCAAAATGTTAGATAACGAAGCGCCTCGGAATTTATAAATAGCCTGATCATCATCTCCGACCACTACTAGATTATTTTCTGGGTCAGCCATTAACTTAACTAATTCATATTGAGCCCAATTGGTATCTTGAAATTCATCAACCATGATATACTGAAATTTTTTCCGGTAATAATCTAAAATATTAGGTCGCAATCTAAAAAGATTTAAAGTATAAACAATTAAATCACCAAAATCTAAAAAGTTATTCTGGAGCAGCAGTTGATTGTATGTTTTATAAGCCTGCGCTAATTCCTTAACTCTGGACAGTTCTAAATCTTCGCCGTCATCAGCTTTATCTGATGATAAACTCTTAGCATATTTTAAATATTCATCAGGCGAAATATTTTCATCCTTAAGACGTGAAAAATGATGAATTAATTCGGAAATAAACTTAGTCGGGTTACCTAGCGGACGGTAATAATCCAAATTAAAAATAGCTATATTCTTTTTAATCAAGACCCATTGCTCCGTTTCAGTCAGAAGCTTAAAGCTCGGACTAATTCCAATATCTAGACCGAACTCTCTTAGAACCCGCTCACCAAAACTATGGAAAGTATTAATCCACAAATCAACATAACCATATGGCAAGGTTTTGTCAGCTCTTTCCTCCATTTCTCCAGCGGCTTTATCAGTAAAGGTTAAAAGTAATATGTTATCAGTAGAAATTTTTTTCTCAACTGC
>CAYUEO010000011.1:0-16506 GCA_964443755.1 uncultured Gammaproteobacteria bacterium
GGCTTTTACCATCCGGTTTTAAGTACGACAGAGTTTTGTTTTTACGCAACTCGGCTAAACGAAAGGCCAATTTGTGGGCCAAGACTATAGGCAGAGGCATGAGCTCCTCGGTTTCATTAGTAGCATAACCGTACATTAAACCCTGATCTCCAGCTCCCTGTTCTTTATTTTCACCACTACCAGCATCAACACCTTGAGCGATTTCTGGGCTCTGAGAATGTAGAGCCGACATAATGCCAACACTGTCACAATCAAAACCAGACTCTGGTCCATTATAGCCGATATTTTTTAATATTTTTCTAACAGTATCATCTACTTGAACATAACAGTTCGTCCTTACTTCTCCAGCGACCACAACCATGCCGTTGGTCACAAAAGTCTCAATAGCGACCCGTCCCTCCGGATCTTTTTTCAGTATTTCATCTAAAATACCATCGCTAATTTGATCACAAATCTTATCAGGGTGTCCTTCGGTTACGGACTCTGAAGTAATTAGTTTTATTTCCATATTAATTATGTGCCTAACTCCCAAGAAGAAAGATAAGCTTTCTGCTCTGAGGTCAACTTATCAATTTTTATTCCCAGTGCCTTTAATTTTAACTCGGCTACTTTATTTTCAATTTCTTCCGGAACGTCATGAACCTTAATTTCAAATTTACCAGCCTGCTTAGCAACGTATTCCGCTGCTAAGGCTTGCGTCGCAAAACTCATGTCCATAACACTGGACGGATGGCCTTCAGCAGCAGCTAAATTCACTAACCGGCCCTGCCCGATAATATAAATCCTCTTTTTACCAATCAAGTATTCTTCAACTTGAGGAGTAACTTGATTTTTTTTATCAGCTATTTTACTGAGAGCTAATAAATTAATTTCTACATCAAAATGACCAGAGTTACAAACTATTGCGCCGTCCGGCATTAGTTTAAAATGCTTAGCGTCAATTACATTAATATCGCCAGTCAAAGTACAAAATACTTCGCCGACTTTAGCCGCTTCAATCATTGGCATCACTCTAAAACCATCCATCGCTGCTTCTAAAGATTTTATAGGATCAATTTCTGTAACTATCACATTGGCGCCCATGCCCCGCGCTCGCAAAGCAAAGCCTTTCCCGCACCAACCATAACCGGCTACAACAATGGTCTTACCAGCTATTAATATTCCGGTGGCCCTAATTATTCCATCCAAAGTAGACTGTCCGGTGCCGTAACGGTTATCAAAAAGATTTTTTGTCTTAGCATCATTTATAGCCATAACCGGAATAAGCAGTTTCTTATGAGCAGCTAAAGACCGCAAGCGGATAACGCCGGTAGTGGTTTCCTCTAAGCTGGCAATAATATTTTTTGCTTGATGTTGATATTTATTATGAAGTAAAGAAATTAAATCAGCCCCATCATCCATAGTAATTTGGGGTTTATTTTTTAACGCCTGATTTAGATGATTATAATATTCACGATTATTCTCACCTCTAATCGCCATAACTTCAATACCATGATTCTTAACTAAAGTAGCTGCTATATCATCTTGAGTTGATAAAGGATTTGAAGCGACTAGAGTTACATTAGCCCCTCCAGCTTTAAGAGCTAAAATCAAATTGCCCGTTTCGGCTGTGACATGCAAACAAGCTGAAATATTTAAGTCTTTAAAAGGCAAGGACTTAGAAAAGCTCTTTTCAATACTGGCTAGTACCGGCATATCTCTACTAGCCCAAGATAGGCGCTTTTCTCCGGCGGTGGCCAACTTTATGTCTTTAATATTACTTTTCATAACTATATACTTAGTCTGTCTTTATATTCTGCAAAATAACGTTTCTTAAAACTTAAGCCAGTAAATTTATGATTTTGCGTGCCCTGTCTTTCAACCGCGAATGCCGCCGCCACGCTGCCCATACGGCCACATGCTTCCAAGCTATGCCCTAGTAACAAGCCCTTAATAAATCCTGCCCGATAAGCATCACCAGCGCCAGTTGGATCAATAACTTTATTGATTCTCACGGCTTTTATTAATATTTTTTTACCATTAGCCTGGATTTCTGAGCCCTCAGCTCCTTTTGTGACAACAGTAATCCCAGCCTCGCGACATAATTCCGTAAAACTAATACCTATCTTATTAGAAATTAACTTAATTTCATAATCATTGCCAATCAAGAGTTTTGCTCTACGAATAATCTTCAATAATTCTGGTCCAGAAAAAGCTATTACCGCTTGGCCAGGATCAAAAATATATGGCACACCTTTTTTCTGATAAATATTCGCATATTCCATCATCCGTCCTTTATCGTCAGGGGAAATAATAGCTAGCTCAGCTTTTTTAAAAGAAGCTGTTTTTTTAACATCGTCAGTCGGCAGGGGTCCGGGAAAAAAAGCCGCTATCTGATTATCTTTTTGATCGGTAATAATATGAGCAGTAGCTGTACGTAATTTTTTAATAATTCTTACTCGACTTACATCCACGCCGATAACTTGTAGCTTATCCCGATAAGCTAAAAAGTCAAAACCGGCTACTCCCAAGATAGTCGGTCTTTCCCCTAACAAAGCTAAGTTATAAGCAATATTTCCAGCCGTGCCGCCATCAGATTGCCGCAAGCTCTCTAAAAAAAAACTAATATTGAGATTGTGGACCTGGCCTGGTAATATGTGCTCACTAAATACTCCGGGAAAAAACATAATTCTATCGAAAGCTAAGGACCCGGAGATATTTACAGTGTAGCCGGCATTAGTCTTAGTTTTAAATACTGGCATCATTGTTTTTTTTAAGCTCCCGAAGTTGAGCGGATTTTAATCGACTGATTTCCTGTTTAATAGCTTTATACTCTAAACTAGATTCTTGATATCCAAATAATACTTTTTCTAACTCCAAAATATTTCTTTCTTCTTCTGATACACGAGGAGTAATTTCTGTCGGAGTGTTTTTTTTCACTTTAGCGCTTTGTTTTGGGGTAACAGGCGCGCTCACTTCTCGAATTTTTTCTACTGGCTCAAGAATTCCCTGGCGAAAAATAAACAACTTTCCATCTATTGAAAAGGCAAACTCTTCTTCAAAACCGGCCGGACTATCAGAGGGCAAGCTCATTTTTTCATATGTCTTAAACAGAAGAGATAGCCTTTTTATTTCCTTATCTGAAATAGAATTATCTCCCTTAAGACTAACTAAATACTGTGCGGTAGCGAGTTTATCCTTATTCTCTAGCCCCACCTTAGCTATATAATCTCTAATCCACTCAGCCACAGTTTTTTTCTCGCTTTTAGCAGTTATTTTTTCATTATTATTTAACAATGCCTCTCGAACCTGATCTTTAAAGTTATTTCTCTCTTCTATCTCAATTAAACCGCCGAGCTTTGCTTTAATTTTTTTCAACAGATCATAATCCGGAAGTCGAAATTGAAAACAAAAATTTTTAGTTACTAAGTCTATAATTTCTCTCCCCTCAAGAGCGGGTAAACAAATGAACTTTAACTTGAGCATTGCTTCGGAATAGAACCGATTAAGCTGGGGTTGTAGACGCAATTCATCTTTATTTTCAGTCAAGGCTGGGTTTAAAACATGATATAACTTAAGAGCGTTTTCATAATCATCATGAAATACAATATGCTCAACAACCTCTATTAGATTGTCCGTATATGCTTCTTGAAAAATTGTTGCCGTCTCATTAGACATAAACCGAATATTTACTACTTAGCTAACCGTGTTGCTATATTCATTTTATCATCAAAACTACTATGCCCAGCCAGGCTTCCTAAACGCTTTTCTAGCATAGATATTAACGAGTTGCCAGCAGAATCTGTAGCTTTGGAGAACTCATCAATCAACTTTGGATCCTTTTTAATAGCCTCATAAATATGCTTAGCCGCACTTTCGTTCATGGTGTCCATATTCTTGTGGCCAAACTCATTATCAATAGCTTTAAGTTTAATAATTCCTCCGGCATCCAGATGAAAGGTTCCATTAATATCATGGTAACCATAAGCCAAACGATTGTTATTTCTCACAAAAGCCTGAAGCTGTTGCTTGCCGGTTTCCGCATCTCTAATCTCATTGTGTTCTCTGTCAGTAGTCTCGCGCCATTGGCCGTTTTCCATAACATAACCAGCGGTCGCAGCCCAATGATTTGTATCTTTATTTATTTCAGACACTTGGCTACCTAAGCCAAACGCTTCTTGTTGAGAAAATCCTGCGTAATTTTCAGAATTTTTATCAGAAAGCTGGCGCATCAGACTCTTAAGACCAACATGATCTGTTCTGCCGGTCATGGCTTGCAGATACTCATTATCATTACCGTCCTTAGTCATTTTTAGGGCGATGGCCTTAACTAAGGTTTTATCATGACTTTTAATTGCTCCCTGCAATATTCTAAGCAGTTCAGACGAATCAGTAATATCTTTAACTTTACTCATTTCTTTATTAACAGCACTTTGTTCAGCAGCTCTAGCCTCGGAAGAGTAAGCCGGAGTATTAGCGGCTACTTTACTATTCAATTTATTTGCTTTATCGTTTTCAGCTCTCAAATTACTTGATAATTCAGCTCTTTCAATATCCGAATAATCTTTACTAGTGTTTTCCTCCATATACTGTCTCTTTTCTCGCCATATTTTTTCTTGTGCCATATGGCTCTCCAGATTTGATAAACTTTGCTTTTTCTCTTCCTTTAGATTATTAATTTTAGCAGCATCTTGCAAATTTTCAGGCAAAGCTTGCTCGCGAGCAATTTTATTATCTATATCTTGGATATTTTTACGTTCATTAAAAGTTCCAGACATAGCGGCGTCTAACTTTTCTTGAGCCTGAGTTCTCATTTTATTTCTGTTTTCCGAACTAGCCTCGGCATAGTTGAATTTAGTCTCTGCCATATTCCTTGCTTGAGCAACAGAAGCTATATCTGGTTGCAGCTTCTCTCTTTCCTGTCGCATCTTCTTACCTCCCTTTAATCTTTGTTTAATACCTTTAAAGGTTCGAGATTGTTCCCAGGCATCTCCAGGGTTACCAGTCATAGCTAAAACCCCGTGTATACGGCCACCCTCTTCCATAGCTTTTCTGGCTTCACCTTGACCCTCAGCATATTGATTAGCTTTAATTTCCTGCCTTTTATTCTGGACTCCGGCCCATACTCGTTTTAAGTTTAAATCAACACCAGTTTTATTTTGTAACTTATCTACTTCATAATTAGCAAGTCCCTTAACTCCCTTCAAAGGAAGAAGCGCTGCGCCAGTAGCTACCCCTCCAGCAAATGCTGCGCCCTTTTGAATCTTAGCCATCCCCTTCCCGGCTAATCCGCCAGCAGCTCCGCCAATTTGCTGAGAAACCATTAATCCACCGACCAACATCCCTATCCCAACTACAAATTTAATCAAGGCATCAGGCTGGCCAGCTTTTGAAGGAAGTGCGCTTCCGGTATTATCGGTATTTTGCTGCAGGGCAGCCATTTCCTTGGACACATCAGCGCCGGAACCCATGTTCTGAATAGTTTTGTCTGCTGTTAAAGAAGCCAAAGACAACCAGATAAAGAATGCTAAAACTGGACCAACAATCAAATTTTTTATAAATTCATCCCACCACTTTGAGGCGTATCCTTGCCCACCAGGCACAGCCGATAAAAGATAAGCAGCCGGAGAAAGAACTACATAGATCCAAATCATGACCATGCGCATAGCTAACACCATGATCATAGTAACTAGAACCACAATAGCAATTAAAAGATAAACCAAGCCTAATATGTAAGCTCCAACTACAGTCCAGAAGCTTGGACTGTCGCCGTTACCATCCTTCATTGTAACAATATCTGTAATGCCTAACATCTGCGTCAAGTTCGGCCCTCCTATATCTTTAAAAGCATTAACAAACGTTAACATCACTACCTGCGTCACATCAATTAATAAACCACAAATAGTTTTGGAAAAGTTAATTAAAATAGCAAACAAAATCAGTTTAGGCAACCATTTTTTGTAGCTATAATCAGGAATATTCAGTATTGTTCCAAAAGCGATGATCATTAAAATCACCACAAAAAACATATTACAAATATCCCTGACAATTACCCAGCCCAAAATAACTGCCTCAGAATTAATAAAGCCCTGATATTGAGCTATATATATCAGCCCCTGAATAACCAAAACTAAAATAACACCCAAGGCACTAATAAAAAGTCCCAGAATAGAGCCTACTATCTCAGCCGCCCAATCAGCCTTGGCGGCTGGAGCAATAAAAAAACTGCCAACAATCAATATTAGAGACAACAAGGAAATAAATAACTTTTGATTAGCAAATTTCTTCATAGCGACTATATAATACTTATTTTGTTGTTACGCCGGATCCGGTCACCCACTTCCAGGCAAAGCTAGCTAAAATGTCTAAGTTGCTAAATGGGTTTTCTTTTACATCCAAAATTAAAGCGATTAGTCCTACCACAAAAATAATCAGAAAGAGCAACACGGCATCTACACAACCTACTCCCATTTTTTCAACCGTCGCCGCTCTTTTTTTAGCCGCGTCCATGGCTGGATTATCTGCACCCTCAGATTGAGCCAAATCAGTCCACTCATGGCCCAACTTACAAAACATTTTTTCCCCTAAGACACTACTCAGAAAAGCATGTATGTTCACCCAAATAAAGGTTAAGCCAAAGCTGTCTATAAGATTCAACCAAGCTTGGCGTAGTAACCTGCTAGTCGCCCTACGAACTGGCGACAAGGCCTCACCAAGCTTATTATTTTTTTCTTCTTGAAATTGCTTTTCTCTTTTGGCAGCAATAACCTCTTCTCTTAAACTTTTTGGTTGGTCATTCTCCGCTTGCTCTCTTTCCCGTTGCTGAATTAGTGTCTCTTTGCCATCCAAGGATCCTCTCCTTGATTCAAGTAGTTTTCCAGCCCTTTCCGAAGCCTCTTCAGATGATCGCGTCATTAACTGTTCATCAAGATTAGTAGCCATAATAAAGGTCAAAACCAGAATATTTTTACTGAAGCAATACTTAAATTATATACTAATACGGTCCTAAAGGCAAAACTAAAAACTACTATAAAAATTCCAATTATCATATATTGTTACTCCGATATCTTTAAGGCCAGTTTTGTAATAATAATGATAAAAGACATGTGGTCCACCGCTTGGAGGCATGTGATCCTGATTAGTAATAGTTTGCTCGTAACCATCTCCCCAGTCAATAACAATCCGTTTTAGGGGCTGCTGCTCTTTGTCCACTTCAGTATTAAATTCTAGTCTATATATACCCTTTTGTCTGACATCATATTCACTAGTCCCTAGAAGAGAATAGTTATCATTAAAGAACAGTTTAACATTTTTTATTTCTGGCAACACAGCCTTATATTCGTACCCTTGTCTTGTCGTGACAACATTTGGTGCTCCGGCATAACCGGCCGTAAAGTTATATTGTGCAGTAGTGTTAATCGGGCTGGGCCGATAAAAACCATTAATATTGTCCAAACTGTTTTTACCAACCAAAGATATGTTTTTCAGTAAGTTTTTAGTCTTAAGTGACATGTCTGACGCGCTGTTGAAATCTATATATGGACTAAATAGAGGCGAGCAGGTGCCACTGCCCGTGCAGGTGGCCGCAGATAAAGATGTCCCGGGAGACGTAGATGTTGCTATACAAAGTATATTAGGGTTATTACTGCAATAACCTATATATTTACAGTTCTTACCAACGCCATCTACACAACCATAAGGAATTCCGGAAAACGAATCTTTAACAATATCCGCTAGAGAAACCGGTCCGTCACCTTGAGAAATTTGTCCTACCAAACCTCCAAAAGGAGGGTTTTCACGGTCTTGGGAAATATTAATATTAAACATTTCATATGTAGTTGTGCTAAAGCTAAATGCAGTGGTGGTGCCACTCTTAGTTCTATCCACCCACATACTATTTCCTCCGCTGGCATCAACCGTTTCGACGACTTGATCACAAGTGAAGTTATAATAATTTGTATCTAAGGGGTCGTTATTAGTACCAGGAATAAGCTTTAAATCACCATAACCTGTTGCTAGAAACTTATAGTCTATTATTTTTAAGTTTGGATTTGGATCTGGATTAACTGGATCCGGGATATATCCTGCAACAGCTTGACCAGCCTCAAAACCCGTAAAACCATTAAATACCGCATATCCAGTAGAATATGTATCTCCCTCACACTCTTCCCAGTCTCCGCCATTAACAGAATTACCATGATTAGCCACTGCATTATCAACCATAGACACTCCATTTGCATCAACAAGTCGATCTGCTTTAGGCACACATATATAATGTATATGGTTATCGCAGCCAGAACAGCCCATATGGAAAGATAACCATAATACATAATTATCATCTGCAAGATTGTAATTTCCAGGATACTGACAACGCGCCTCAGGCCTTCCTCCTGTGCCATCGAACTTTATACATTTATTTTGATTGCCAGCATTATTATCTTCTGACAAAATTATCCAGTTTCCTGCTGCTGTTAAAATTCTTGGCTCGTTTTCATTTTCATACTTGAGATGGTACCCCGTCCGCCTTTCCATCAAATCAAAGTTACCACTAGTTCTAGTGCAGTAATTCAAGGGGAAATTGCCGTTATAGCCCATAGAAGACATAGTCGGAAGAGGAATGTTATCCATCGGATACCACATCAAACAAACGTCGGGATTAGAAGGATCTTTCTCTATACAATACCCTTCTAGACCATCAGAAATAACATTAGCGTTCTTGCTGGTACAGGTCAGACTATCGTTTGTTGGATAAAGACGACACTCCGGCACAGAATAACTATCGCTCGAAGTCTTAAGTACTGGTTGTATACTGACATCATCAAAATACACCGCACCCGCTTGAGCTTCTAAGCGAATACTAATGTCTTTCTGGCCCGCTGGCGTCAAACGGAACTTATTAATCTTACGCTGCCAACCAGTCTCGGCCTTTTCCTCAAACGAGACAATTGTAGATCTGGTAATGTTATCTATGATACTTATCTTAGCTGCCGCGCCACCATTACCCTTGGTGCTGAGTAGATAATTAATATAAAACTCATCTTCTATCGTAGCTTTTACCTTAACATCTACAGCCAGAGGATAAAACTTGTTCTCCTTGACATGCAGATAACCGGGACCGTCGGCTGGATAGTCAGTTGCTTTTTTAGCTGCCTCAGGGTCACCAATAATACAATAATTATCATTACAAACGGAACTGAAGTCGTCAAAACCTTCTTCAATATTTTCAATATTCTTACCTAACACTCTCATGTCACTGAGACTGTATTTATTGGCTGGAGTATAACCAGTTGAGTTTTGGTTAGTTGTGATAATTGGGTTAACTGCTGCTTCTAAGTTGGTATAATTAGCACACTCACCTTTATCATCTAAACGATCACACTCCGCAAAAGCATAGCAAGTTTTCTTTTTAGTAAAGGGGTCCTGCACATAACTAATACAATCTACCCATCTAGCACAAACCCGATCTGGTCGCACCTTAATCAGCTGATTAGCTGTACAGCTACTTGAGCCAGGAGCGCAAACTTGGGGCGGCTGATTGTCCTCAGTTCTGAAAGGATCCCATCCGGAACTTAAATCTGCTAAACCACTAGCTCCACTAATATTTCTTTCATTAAACAAGATGCAACCGTTATCAAAATCAGCCAAACCGTTACAACTGGATTTATCAATATTATCGGCTAACTGGTAGCCCATCATGATTTCTTTAACCTCAATTCGTTTACTTGAGTCACCATCATATAACAAGGCAAAGTCGTTATGTAATGAGTTGAAAATAACTGGGTTATTACTGGCGGATACTGAAACACTTGTCACATCTGGACCTAATTCATTGTCCACCTGCAACGCTTTGACAACATTTTTAAACTCTAAATAAACTGTGCCGGTTGGCGATGAGTTGCCAACTGGTTTATATACCAGACTATACATCTGATTCGGCCTAATTCTAATAAACTGTCTCTTATCTTGAGCACTTTGTCCGTCCCAACCGACGATTGAATTAGCCCCCCAACCTTCTATGCGACCATCAGTTGGCTCATAAATAGGATTGATAACCATATTAGCAGCTGAGCGACTGACTGGATCAATATATTCTGTGCAGCTTGAAAAAGCAGCGTCGCACAAACCGGCTTTATTATCTGGAACAGGAATCTGATTACCCGCGCCACCCATACCTAAAGTTTTATAATAAGTAAAGGAGCAATTATAGTCATTAAGATCGACAACACACTTATTTCCCGTAGAACAATCATTATCTGAAATACACTCCAAACCAGTCTGTTCATTATAACCAGTTACGTCTTTAATTACTCCATCTGAGTTTAAGTCACATCGTTTAACCGGTACCGCAAACCAGCTCTTGGTGGCAACCGAAGGGTTGCTGGGAGCTCGATAAATACAAGCGGCTGTGCCAGGATTCTTAAAGTAACTATCTTGTCCATTACTCGGGTTTCGCCATTCTTCACAACCTACATTATCTGCCCCGCATAAAGTACTGCTATATTGGTCCGGGTTATTTTTCTTATAAACATCGACCCAACCACTCAAATTAGCTCCTCCCTGACCCTCTCCTAAACGACTACACCCTTGATTAGCCGCGGTACAGAGTTTTGTGCTGTCATAAACAGCGTAAACTCCACTATCAGACGGCACGACCAAACACCCCAAGTCATTAATATCACACTGTGTAACAGCCTGACCATCCTGCCAGTACCCAGCTTGATAAGGTGCATAATTATGAGTATCGATCATCTGCTCACAGCCCACCGCCGAATCTGCACATAAACTACTAAATTTATGAATACTGTGCCCCTGACCAGATCTGTCCGTATATTGTGAGCAGCCTAAGTTATATTCATCTCCTTGGAAATTATCAAAAATATCATAGCTACAGATATCGGGTACCGCACTAGAATTTTTAATAAGATAATACCTGTCTGTAATTTCAGACATCACAAAGTCATCTAAATTAAAGGTTCCACTGGCAGTAATGGCTAAGATTTCATCAGCGCCAACCTTATGACCTAACTCGTCAAGATTAATCTGATATATTCCCCATTCGTTACCTCCTTTAATCTCAAGAGACAAGGAGTTGTTGAAATAACTTCTTTCGCTAGTATCTGGATTTAAGAAGAAGGCTTTTAAAGAAACGTCTGTAGCGGACCGAGCTATGAATCTAATAGTATAAGCCGATCCCTGATTAACAAATCCAGCTACATCTAGTTGAGCAGCTAAGTTGTCTCCCGCTATCAACTGTTCGATGATTCTTCGGCGAGATGTAGAAACACTAGACTGAACACCAATACTATTATTGCAAGAAACGCTATTATTGTATTGGAGCGAGTGTCCGTTATTGCTATTTGCTACTGTACTGTAGGAAATACCGTTACTACAGTTTGAATCCCACCCGTCTAAACCATTCTCAAAATCATAAGAAAATAACATCTTAACATTAGCTCCCCTAGAGCCATTATACTCACGACAACCATTCTCGGCCGCTTTACAACTTTGACCTTCACCGGGTATAGCTTGGTAGACACAAGCGCTACGATTATTGTCCCAGGTACCACCATTTAAACAGACGTTACAAGACGAAGAAGAAGCGTCCCAATACTTATCAGCTCCTGTGCACTGGCTAAGGCTCAAGCTTTGATCTATATTCTTGTCTGTCATTCTATAGGCATGACAATTATCGGAACAAGTTATAGTTCTGGAGCTCAAATGATAGTCTACTTGTCCGGCAGCATTATAATATTCCCGACAATCAGGGTTATATCCCGGATCAGACACTGGCAACCTATATGTAATAGCATTACAAATTGTACTATCGTTTGATGTAACAGCTGGCAAGCCAGCAACATTTTTCTTTAAACTATAAGCCCGTAACTGGTAGCCACTACCGGTTCCCTCCCAACTGTAAAAAGTAGCACATTCGCTAGTCGAAGGTTTAATACACTGCTTGAGTGAACTATAATATTCTTTACCCTCGCCGCCCTGAGTAATGTCATCAAGATTAGTAAATTCCATACAACCAACAGAAGAGGCGGCACAAGTCTTAGCTGTATTTGGAATTATTTTATCGGGACTTGGTGAAGAAAAGTAACTGCCTTTAGCAATGTACACGTCATAACCAAGACACTGAGAAGGACAATAGTCAGCGCTAGTAACTGTGGCCGAGATTTTAAAGTTATCAGCGGAAGATATATAAGATTCACAACCTACCTCTGATTTATTACATTTACGAGCAAAAAGAGAACAAGCAGCTGGTGCATCTGATTTAAGTCTATAATCTCCTGTGGCAGCATTAATATAACATGATTGCTCTAAATAAGAAGGCAAAATTTTCTCGTAAACTTTAAATGAACCGTACGGAGAATAACCGGTATCCCAATTCCCCATCTCAAATTTAATATTCATGACATACATGGTAGTTCCCACGGGGCCAGTAGCTAAAATCCCAAAAGAAGGCTCTATATATTGACTGTCAGCTGGCCGAGTCACGCTTACACGTTGCCACTGACCAACAATATTACTGACTTTTGCATACGGAGAGCTCGGATCAGCGCCAATAATTAGGCGCACGTCATTACCATTTTCCAAATAAATATCAGCGCTTAAAGTATAGGCCTGTCCCGGAATAGTTTCTAAATCTTTTGGCAGTAAAGAAACGGAGGGCATTGAATAAACGCCGCCCATTGGACCCTGCGTGATCACTCTCATAGCCTTCCCTTGTCTGCCACCAGGCTCTTCTGCGGAATCTACAATTTGACCATTACTACCAACCAGAGTCCAGTCATTAATACGACCTGCAGAAGTAGCGTCTCCTATTTGATCATTTCCAAAATCTGCGTTCATTACCAAATTAGATCCCCAGGTAGGCTTAACTCTAAATAATCCAGTGCACCCTTCATCGGTGTTGTTACAACCAGATAGATTTTTATCAAAATAAGAACTATATGATGGATTCCAAGAAACTTTATTGTTGGCAGCTTCATAAGAACCATTTAAAGAATACTGCCGACAGCCAGCACTTTCAGAGTCACAATTATCATAGTCTAGAGTGTTTTGCAGATAAGCCACGTTCTGTCCCGAAGTAGAGGTAAATGCCTGACAGGTATTATTAATAGCACTGCAGGAGTCTGAACCAAAATTCCAAGTTCTTTTTTCTTCATTACAATAACCATAAGCTTCACAACTTCCATCTACCTTTTCTTTAATACAAGTTTGACTATCGGCACAATACTTGTCAGCCCTGATAATACTTATCTCACTGACACCATCAGCATTTGGCACCACAGTTTTATTAAGAATCTGTCCACCAATTCCTTCTTGACGACAATAATTCAAAGGCGCTTTCAGTACCCAATTAGGATCAACCAAACCGGCACACCAGTTTTGATCTCTTTGATCAAAATCAGCGCTAAAGGTTATAAATTTATCAGTATTACTAAAACAAGAAACTAAATCATTTAACGTAGCTTTCTTAGGAGGATTGACGGCCACTATTTTTCTTACAGCCTCTTCCCAACCAACCGGAACGATTCTATATTTACGTAATATTGAAAGATCGCGCAAATTATATGTCGAAGGGTTATCTTCATTGGTCAACTGCCATTCTCCGTGCAAATAATTACCCTCAAGCGCCTCAGCCACAGTTTTCTTCTCACTTATAGCCTGCATAAACTGGTCGTCAATGACACAATTATCTGGTCCAGGATTTTTTGGATCAGGACATATAACTAAAGAAGAGAGTATGTCGTAATCTGTTCTCACGCCAAAATTAGGCTGCAACAACTTAGTTGTCACGTCCTTTAAAGCTGAAATACCATAATATGCCCCGGGATCAGTGTAAGGGTTTTTAAGGCTGGACTGTATGCTGTAGCTACCTGTTTTACCTTTGTCAGTCAGGCTACGCATCAGCTCATTAAAGGCTGAGATAGCATATTGATTAATAAAGACATTAGCAGCATCAATAAAGGCATCACCGGTAATCGTGCCGATATTAGTTTCTTGAAGTCGCTTGGCGCTATCAGTTTCTCTTTCGGCTGAACCAGGCGCCCCAGAAGAATCTCCAGCAATATTTCTCACATCTAACCAACCTTTATTTACTTGAAATAATTGCTCTTCATAGGCCACCCTCTTGCCTTGTTGATCTTTTAAATCTGCTTGAGCAGAAACATAAATTCCTAAATCGTTAGCCCGTGGGTCAAAAAAGTCTTGAAAATGGCTAAGATATTCTTCTCCAGTCAGTCCTGTCCCTCCTAAGCCGGCTGCTTTCATAACCGAATCAGTAGACCAATTCTTAACAATCTCCGACATTGTACAATTAGGTCCCTGAGGCCTGGTCTGTTCCACTAAACCTAAACCTATTTTAATTTTTGCCCCTAAAGATGAGGGCTGACAGACGTTAAAAGAAGGAGTAGCGTTTATAGTTGAGACGTTTCTAGAAGCGCAAGCTGTGCTTTGTTTTACGCATGCATTAACACAAGCTGAAAACTGATCATTCTCGCCTCCCACAGGCACGCATTTACTCATACAAGCCTCATAATTAGAATCACAATTCTGCGGATCTTCGCGATTCAAATTATTTACAAATGTTTCTAAAAACTGTCCCGCCGCCTCATCTCCTATGTTACCAAGATAAGTCCAGGGGTTAGTAATAAACAAAGGTTTTTGACCTTGATGACCGGAACCGACCCAAGTAGCAGTATCATAAGCTATTTTATTAAGAGCTGTAGTCAAGGTCCTTTGGAAAGCTACCGATCCAGCTTTTCGCCACAAAGTAGATGTAAACTCAGAAACTTTATTCCAAATTAAAGCGGGTATGTCTTCAACTGGGATGGCTTTGGCTGGTTTCAATGGGAAAAAAGAACCAAAAATAATAAAAGCGATCAATAAAAAGACCGCTAGCTTGTTACTAAAACGACTAATCATATTTTTTGAAACTCTTATTCCCTTCATTGGCTTTGGTTCTTTAAAGCTTCTTGATAACTACTTAACAAATTTTCATCACTAATAGCTTCTAGGTCTTGTGCAGTAGCGGAACCAGTAGAGATTAAGAGCTGCCTTAAAGTAGCGCCATCTATATCGCCGCTTAAAATTCTTTCCAAATCATTTTGATTATTTACAGGAGTTTCTTCCCCTACTGCTGCATTAGATCCATTTGTAACTTCTGGCTCATTAATAATTTCCAATTCCTGACCGCTGCAGTTTTTACCTTGCGGACACTTGGGATCGCTTCCTGAAATAATTTCCTGTTGATCGCTCAAACCGTCACTATCTGTATCTTCAAGATAGGGAGAGGTTTTGTATGTATAAATTTCATCATAATCCGACAGCCCGTCTTGATCAGTATCTTTTTCTTGTAAAAGAGTATCGACAACAGAAGACCCTGTCTCTTCTACTTCTTGCCCTTGGTCATATCTATAAGGAGAGCGTATTTTACTATTCATTTGCCAGACCCAAAAAATGACTACAGCGACAGCTAAAATAGCCAAAAAAACAACCGCATATTTCTGCGTTTTTGGAAGATTACGGAAGCTATTTAGATTAGCATCACCAAGAGGATTTTGTTGTGGCATAACAACGAACAGGCATCCCAAAAGATTATCAGGATATCTGATGCTACCAAATTATAATGAAATTATACCACAAACGAAGAAAAAGCCGCAACTAACTTTCGCCAATTTTCTAAAGATAGTTGTTCGGCTCTAATTTTAGGATCTAGCCCGAGTTTTATTATTTCTTTTTCAAGCTCCGAGCTCTTCATTTTTAGTCCAGCCGCCAGATTATTTTTAAGCATTTTACGTTTTGAACTAAAACCACTGCGCACCAAACGAAAGAAGATCTTGTCGTCCTCTGAAACTAGCTTTGGTTTAATATTAAATTTTATAACACAACTATCTATCTCCGGCTCTGGCCAAAAATTTCCCGCCTTTACTTCTCTAATAATTTCCGGCTCGCAATAACACTGGACAGACACCGCTAACAGACTCATATCCGGAGGCGTCGCAACTATTCTCTCAGCCACCTCTTTCTGGAGCATCAGGGTCATGGATTCTGGTTTATAACTGGCTGATAAATAACTTCTTAAAAATATAGATGTTATGTTATAAGGCAGATTGGCTACTACTTTGAAGGTTTTTCCAGACGGTATATAGTTAGCCAAATTTAATTTCAAAATATCCTGATTAATTATTTCGACATTTTCTAAATCCTGAGCGTCTACAGCCATTTGCAAGTAGTTAGCTAATTGGTCATCGAGCTCAACGGCAATAATGCGACCGGCCACTTTGGAGAGTTTAGCTGTTAAAAATCCTAACCCAGGTCCCACTTCCAGGACTATATCTTGTTTATTGATATTAGCGGCCTTAATAATATCGTCATAAATTTTTTCATTTATCAAAAAATTCTGACCTTTAGAACGAGCCGGTTTTATTTCAAACATCTTACAAATTTCTCTAGTCCTGGCCAGTAATTCACTCATGGAGATAAAGCTATTTAACTAATATATTAAGAAGACGTCCGGGG
>CAYUEO010000012.1:0-14258 GCA_964443755.1 uncultured Gammaproteobacteria bacterium
TATTAGCTATGATCGCTTGTTGAGTGGTCAGGGCTGGGAGGGAATTGCTAGCTCCGATGGTTTAAATATTTATTTAACTGACAGTAGCTACGCGCGAGTAATAGTTTTGTCTTTTATATCTAATCAGGAGCGCGTGACCTATCCCTTTATTTTTCAGTTAATGCTTGACTCTTTAGTATTGAGATAAGGTTTTCTTAGAAGAAGCTATTTTTTGCCAATTACCTTATCCATTAAGCCGTATTTTACAGCTTCCTCGGAACTCATAAAGTAGTCTCGATCACTATCCTTTTCTATGGTTGTGATTTTTTGTCCAGTATGGTGAGCTAAAATCTTGTTCATCCTATCTTTAATTTTTAGAATATGTTCCGCTCGGATTTTTATATCAGAGGCCTGTCCCTCTGCCCCGCCCATGACTTGGTGAATCATTACTTCACTATTAGGGAGGCCAAATCTTTTTCCTTTTGCTCCTGCTGCCAGTAGAACGGAAGCCATAGAAGCTGCTAAGCCTACGCAAATTGTGGATACATCAGATTTAATAAATTGCATAGTATCATATATAGCCAAGCCAGCCGATACTGATCCGCCCGGTGAATTTATATAGAATTTAATATCCTGATCTTTATTCTCGGCATCTAAAAAGAGGAATTGAGCAATGATAATATTAGCGACATGGTCATCAATAGGGTCTCCTAAGAAAATAATTCTATCTTTTAGAAGTCGGGAATAAATATCATAGGCCCTTTCAATTTGGCCTTCCTTTTCTATGACGGTTGGTATAAGGGGCATATTTAGAATTTTTAGATGAATTATAGCTTAATTATATATCTTTCTAACTACTGATTATAGCTTTTTTTGGCAAAAGACACAAGCCGTCCCCTCTTGATTTTTATTGACAGCTATTCTAAGATGACTTAAAGTTTAAGTGAATTTAGCACAATCTTAAATAATAAATATGTTATTCTTCCGAAATCTTTCAAAGATGTCGTCTCGAGCCCGCACTTGGTGGCTTTTTGTGGTAGTGATTTTGTTCTCTATTATGGTGGCCTTAGCTGCTGGTCCGGGATTTTATAACCAACTTTCTCGGTATATATCTGAGAAGACTAATAACGTCATAGTTTTGCCTAGCGTTGAAGAAATTCCTTTTACCCTCGGTCTTGATTTGCAAGGGGGAGCGCATTTAGTTTATCGGGCTGAAATAGACAGTATCCCGGAAGAAGACCGGTCTGAGGCGATGGAGTCTGCTCGTGATGTTATCGAAAGGCGGGTTAATGCTTTTGGCCTGAGTGAACCAATTGTTCAAGTAAATGAGAGTCTAAGCGGTGAATATCGAATTATTGTTGAATTAGCTGGAGTAAAAGATGTAGAGGATGCTATTAAGCAAATTGGCGAGACCCCTATTTTAGAGTTTAAGGAGCCGGATACATCTGCATCTGAGGTGCCTACTTATAATGCTACCACCTCAGAAGACGGTGAGTCGGTTTTGGAGTTGGATCTTAATTCTGGTTGGAAAAATACTGAGTTAACCGGAAAATATTTAAAGCGTGCCTCAGTCCAGTTTAATCCTAACGATGGATCGCCGGAGGTTTCCCTAGAGTTTGATTCAGAGGGGTCACAACTATTCGAAGATATTACCGGACGTAATATCGGCCAACCAGTTGCTATATTTTTAGATGGCTATCCAATTAGCATGCCGACTGTCAACGAAAAGATTACTGGTGGTCAGGCCTCAATTTCGGGAAATTTTAATATTGAAGAAGCAAAATTGTTAGTTACCAGACTTAATTCCGGAGCTCTACCAGTACCGATTACTTTGATTGGGCAGAAGACTGTTGAGGCTAGTTTAGGAAACGCCTCTATTAACAGTAGTTTAATCGCGGGTTTAGTCGGTTTATTGTTGGTATCTATTTTCATGATCATATACTACCGCTTGCCTGGTCTGTTAGCTGTTTTGTCTTTAGCTTTATACGGCATTACTCTCTTAGCTATGTTTAAAGCTTTGCCGGTTTGGTTTTCGCTGTTAATTATTGCCATTATTATTGGCCTGATTTTTTACATGTTTCATGAAGCGAGAATACTTAACGGTGCTTTAGTTCTATTGTTTATTTCTCTAGGTCTATTGCTTTTCTTTTATGCCTTGAAGCCTATTACCCTATCTCTGGCTGGTATTGCTGGATTTATTCTGTCTATTGGTATGGCTGTTGATGCGCACATTTTAATATTTTCTCGCAGCTGGGAAGAGGTTAAAGCTGGCAAACCGGTTCGTAACGCTTTTGACGAAGGACTAAGAAGAGCTTGGCCATCTATTAGAGACGGTCATATTTCCACTATCTTTACTTGTTTAATTTTGATGTTCTTTGGTACTTCGGCTATTCAGGGTTTTGGCACTACCTTGTTTATCGGTTTGGCTATATCAATTTTCAGTTCTATGGTGGTTACCCATATCTTACTCATGCTCATTATAGGCCCTTGGGCGGATTAACATACTTGGCTCTTAGGAGGTAGCCGGAAAGCTAGCTTATCAGCCGCAGCGGAACCTGTCCAGAAATAAAATATAATCCTATGGTTTTTCGCATTTCCCCAAAAAGCCTTTGGTTTCTAGTGCCAGCCGGAATTGCCCTGGTTGTAGCTATCGCCGCTATCTCTGTTTGGGGATTACGTTTTGGTCTAGACTTTACCGGCGGTAGCTTATTAGAAGTTCAATATAGTAACTACCAACCCAGTTTAACGGAAGTTCAAGATGCTTTAAAGGATGACGGACTCTCTAATTTAATTGTTCAGCCGACGGATGATTCAGTTCTAATTCGTTTCCAGGAAAATACCGAAGAGGCTCATCAGGCCGCGGTAGCCAGTCTTAGAGAATTAGCAACCGGACAAGACGGTGTTGAGTTTAAAGAGTTACAGTTTGAAGCTGTTGGTCCATCTATTGGACAAGAATTGAAACAGAAATCTTTCAACGCTGTCTTTATAGCTTTGTTAATGATTATCGCTTATATCAGCTTAACCTTCCGTAAGGTTTCTCGACCAGTTGCTTCCTGGAAATATGGCTTGATTGCTATCTTAGCTCTCGCTTATAATATAATCTTTACTATCGGCGCCTTTGCTTTCCTGGGTCAATTCTATGGCGTAGAAGTTAATACCCCCTTTATAGCTGCTCTTTTGACTATTTTGGGTTATGGCGTTAACGATACAATTATCGTGTTTGATAGAATTAGAGAAAATTTGCCAAAAAGTCGAGATAACTTTGAAAACACAGTTAACCTCAGTCTTAACCAAACCTTAACTAGATCTTTCAACACCTCGTTTACTGTTTTACTAGCCTTAGCGGCCATTTTCTTCTTCGGTGGTGAGAGTATTCGCGACTTTACTTTAGCTATGATTATCGGTGTAGTAGTCGGCACTTATACTTCCATCTTTACCGCTAGTCCGTTACTGGTCATTTGGGATAATTTTTCTAGACGACGCGCACAATAAGTTTTTCTCAGCCGAGGGCGTGTCCCTCGGCTTTTTTATTTGGTATAATTGAAGCATGGAAAATAAATGGCGTTTTAATCGTTTATCAGGCCGGGAAATTTTAGATAAGTTGGCTGAACTGTGGATACTAGCAGTGATTTTTTTAGTGCCCCTTTGGTTTGCCTACCTATTTCCAACCTATAATATTTTTGAACTCAACAAAGCAGCTCTATTTAGATCTCTAGTTTGGCTTCTTTTAGCTACAACTGTAGCTAGACAAATTTTTTATCCCAGTTGGACTTTTATTGAGTTTAAAAAACTTTTTAGAAAGTATTGGCTGTGGCCATCAGTATTTATTTTAGTTTTTAGCTTGCTAGTCTTGTTTTCTATAGATCCTTTGCAGAGTTTTTTTGGCACCCTAGAAAGACAACAGGGTCTGATTAGTTACTGGACTTACTTTGTGTGGTTTATTTTAGTAAGTCTTAACTTTTTGGATGATAAAAGTTTTCGTAAGCTGAACCGGGCGATCATGGCCGCAGTTTTGTCTGCTGTTTTAGTTTCTGTGTATGGAATCTTGCAGGTTTTAAATATTGATTTTGTAACTTGGCCTTATCAACCTCACCTGACTTTAAGAACTTTTTCTACTTTAGGTCAGCCAAACTTTTTAGCTTCCTGGCTGCTTTTGGTAGCACCACTGAGTTTCTATCTTTATAATCGTAGTCGTAAAGTTTTAGCTCGCTTTGCTTGGTTATTAGGTTTTATTATTCAAAGCATCTGTTTTTTTCTAACGGGTAGTCGAGGCGGTCTACTAGGGTTATTATTAGTTGGCTTGGCGATAGTAGTTTTTTGGATGTTAAGATCCAAGTTATCTAAATCCAGAAAATATATTTTAGTAGGTGCGTTTATTTTTATTACTTTTATCTCTCTATTTATTCTAGATGTGTTATCAGATGGCAGAATTAGAGAGATGAAAAATATTAGTTACGGTTCTTTAGGTGCTAGAGTAACAATTTATGGTTCTGCCTTGGATGCTTGGCTAGAGAAGCCATTTTTTGGTTATGGTATAGAAAACGGGGCTGAAGTGTTTATTAAATATTACTCGCCAGACTGGGGAATATACGGAAAAGTCGGGCAAACAGCCGATCGAGCGCATAATATAGTTTTGGACGCCTTACTAAGCGGTGGCATAGTTGGCTTGTTTATTCAGTTAATGCTGCTCTTATTTTTCTTTAAAATATTTTATCAAAATTGGTCTCAAAATAAGAACCGACCTTTATCAATAGCTTTAGCGATCGGTGTCTCTGGATATATTTTTTCTCTGTTGGTTAGTTTTACGATAGTATCAGGAGAAATATATTTTTGGTTTTTCTTAGCTGTCTTGGTTGTATTGAATCAGGCTACTAAAACAGACTCAGAAAAAGTGCCGGAAAAAAATCAGATGCGGTCGTATAGTTTAATTCTTAAAATTATCATATTGACTGTTGTACTTATTACATCTGGCTTAGGTATAGTTAGGGAGATGAGAACGATTATTGCTGATCATTATTTTCAAAAAATTTATACTACTTTAGCGACTGAAGATTATTTTACCTCTTTAGTTTTGGATGGTTATTTAAAAGAACAGCGGGTAAATCCGGTTAATCAGGAGGCTTATGATATTTTTTGGGCCGGTGCTTTGAGCGAGTTCTTTCCAGGTATTGAGGAGTTAGCTCCTAGGTTTATAGTTAGTGAAAAACTAAGGAGTATCGATGCTAACTTATCTCTTAGAGGGTACGAACAGCTGATGGCTAAAGCCAGGGTTAATCGTTCGCTTGGACAGTACAAGTTAGCAGATTCCTATCTAAACAAAATGATCGAGATGTCTCCTATGTGGCCTCTAACTTATTATGAGCAGGGTAATTTACGCTTGGCTCAAGGGGACCTTTCTGGAGCTGTCCAGAGTTATGCGATAGTTTTAGCTAGTTTGCCGCCAGTTGATGATTGGCGCTTGAATGAAGAGCATAAAAAAGATGTTTTGTATCACAGATATTTAGCCCTGAGTCGTTTAGGAACCACTCATTATAAGCAACAAAATTATGCGGCAGCGGCTAATGATTTTACAGAGGCGTTTGAGAGTAACCCCGCCGATTATTCTCTTTTAAAAAGAATCGGCGACTCATATTATCTATTAGGAGACGTGGCCAAGGCTGTTCCATATAACGAACGTGGTTTAACTAGAAGTCCAGAAGACTATACCTGGCACCTAGCCTTAGCTGTTTTGCATCACGAACTAGGAGATGATGTAAAAGCCTTAGAATATATTAAATCTGCTAGAAAATTAGAGCCTGATAATGAACAGCTGAAAGAGTTAGAGAGTCAGTATCAAAAATAATTTTTATGAATTGTTTGATTTGTGGATCGCCAAAAGCTAAGGATATTTTTTTAGAAGATGAAATCTTTGTCCAGCGTTGTCTTAATTGTCGACACGTTTATTCATCATATTCTGGACAAGATAATTTTGCGGGCTATTTTTCTGATGATGTATCAACAGAAAATCATTTTTGGTGGCGCGAGGCTCATAATAATATATTCCAGACTTTTCGCAAATTTTTTTTATATGGCGGCTCTGGCCGTTTATTAGATTTTGGTTGTGGTCTGGGTTATTTTTTGGCAAGCATTAAGCTAGATCAAAATTGTTCTCAGTGGACAGCCCAAGGTGTTGAAATATCTGCCCCAGCCTGTGATTATGCCAAGACTAAACTTGGTTTATTAGATATACATTGTGGGACATTATCTGGCGCCGTTTATCAAAAAAATTATTTTAATATAGTTACTATGTGGGATGTAATTGAACATTTACCTGACCCACGACCCACATTAAAAGAAATCAGAGAGTTGTTGGATAGTGGTGGTATTATTTTTTTAGCCACACCAAATATTAACGTGCAACTTCCTAAAGCGAGACTTAAAAAGATATTAAAGAGAGGTCGGGGTGGGCACTATCTTGAAGCGCGTGATCATTTGCATAATTATTCCCCTACTACTATGCGTCGTTTACTAGGGGAGTGTGGTTTTAAAAACATTACTTTTTTACAGCTTCCCCCGATAGATAGTGTCAGTGGCAGCCGGAATAAATATTTACGGTTTGTAAAAAAACTTTGGCATCAGCTAGCAAAAACAATCTTTTTTCTTAGTTTCGGTCGACTAAATTTTAATAATCTTTACGTTGTTGCTTATAAATAAAAATATGGATTTATATTTCGCAGGACTAGTTGCTATTTTAGGCCTGATGATTGGTAGTTTTTTGAACTGTCTAATCTGGCGGATTTATAAGGGGGAAACGGTGAGCGGGCGGTCTTATTGTCCTAAATGCCGTAAGCAAATTGCTTGGTATGATAATATACCTTTACTGAGCTTTATCTTCTTGAAAGGGCGTTGTCGTTTTTGTCAAAAAAATATTTCCTGGCAGTATCCCTTGGTTGAATTAGCTACGGCAGTATTGTTTTTGCTAGTTTGGAATATGCATTCCTACTTAGCTACTCAGTTGAGCTTAGAAGCTACTTGGCCTCTATTAAGAGATTTGATAATTGTAATTTTTGCAATAGTTGTTTTTGTATATGATTATCGTTGGCAACTAGTGCCGCTTAATTTTGTTTGGATAATGAGCGTGTTAGTAGCAGTTTTAAATATTATTACTGGTCAGGCGTGGACTGCCGTTTTGTTTTACGGAGTTATCGGTGGAGCTTTTTTTCTCACTCAATATATTTTAACTAAAAAACAAGGCGTGGGAGAGGGGGATATTTGGCTAGGTATATTTTTAGGCTTAGCTTTCCCAAATTGGGCTCAATTATTAGTTATTTTGATTTTTTCTTACGGTATTGGATCGATAGTGAGCTTGCTGCTACTAGCTAGTCGGAAAAAAAGTTGGAAGTCTGCCATTGCCTTAGGGCCCTTTTTGGCTCTTGGCGCTATCATAGCCTTGTTATATGGCCCCCTGTTGATACCTTGGTATCTTGGATTAACCTATTAATAGTCACCCAAGTAATTGTTAAATTTTTATATATTTAGTATAATAACATTAGTAACCAAATAGCCTGCCAAACACTTAAGGCCTAATTTTTATATTATGAAAGAGAACGTGATTGCCGGATTGGATATTGGATCAACCTCGATCCGCCTGGTAATCGGCCAAAGAATCAGCGGTCCGGCCGGAGAGGAGCTTCAAATAATAGGCGCCGTTTCAGGGCCGACGGCTGGAGTGAGCCGTGGTCTGGTAAATAGTATTGAAGAAACAACTTCTTCAATCTCAGCTGTACTTGAAAAAGCGGAACGCTTAGTAGGCGTGCCGATTTCTCGTGTTTGGGTTAGTATTAATGATCCGTTTATTAAATGTGAGAGATCTAGAGGCGTGGTAGCCGTTGGGCGTAGTGACGGAGAAATTACCGATAATGATGTTAATCGAGCTATTGAGGCTGCCCGAGCTTTAGCAGTGCCGGTAAATTACGAAATATTACATGTTATCCCAATTAGGTTCGGTGTTGATAATCAAGGTGACGTGAAGGACCCGATTGGTATGAATGGTATCCGTTTAGAGGTTGAGACTTTGATTGTGCAAGGCATGAACACCCAAATCAAAAACTTAACTAAAGCGATATATCGAACTGGTTTAGAAATAGAAGATTTAGTAATAGCCCCTCTGGCAGCCGCTGAAGCAGTTTTAACTATTAAACAGAAGGATTTAGGGGTTGCCTTAATTAATGTTGGATCAGCTACTACCTCTCTGGCTGTTTATGAAGAAAGAAACCTCATCCACACAGCTATCTTGCCGATTGGCGCTGAGCATATTACTTCCGATATTGCTATTGGCTTAAGATGTCCGATTAATTTAGCTGAGAGAATAAAATGCGAACACGGCACGGCAGCAGTGGGGGAAATATCTAAGGACGAAGAAATAAATATTAGTCGCCTAGTTCAGGAGGAGGAAGTTAATGATGATATTGAAACTGTATCTAAGAAGTATTTAGCAGAAATTATTAACGCCCGAGTTGAGGAGATATTTGAAAAAGTTGATCAGGAATTTAAACAGATTGATCGTTCCGGTCTTTTGCCGGCGGGAGTTATTTTTGTCGGTGGTGGAGCCGAGTTAGATGGTTTAGTAGAGGCGGCCAAAAAGAAACTCCGTTTGCCAGCGGCTTTAGGAGTAGCTAAAAATATTAATGTAATTATAGATAAGGTCAGAAATCAGGAATTTTTAACAGCTCTGGGCTTAGTAATTTGGGGTAGCCACTCTGATGTGACAGTTGGCACTGATAGTGGAATTAAGAAAAGTATTGGCGGAATTTTGGAGAAAACAAAAGGACTTTGGGGTAAAATAATGCCAAAATAGACAAAATTATCAATAATAAACTAGGATCTTATATATGGCGGAAGTAAAACCAGAAATAGAAACATTCGCTAAAATCAAAGTGGTCGGAGTCGGCGGCGGCGGCGGTAGCGCGATTAATCGTATGATTGCCAGCGGCATCAAAGGCGTCGGTTTTGTGGCGATAAATACTGACGTACAAGCCCTACATTACAACAAAGCGACTGAAAAGATTCATATCGGTAAAACAGTAACCAGAGGCTTGGGCGCTGGTATGAACCCGGATTTAGGTAAGAATGCTGCTGAAGAGACAAAAAATGAAATTCAGGAAGTTTTAAAGGATTGTGATATGGTCTTTGTGACCTGTGGTTTAGGCGGCGGAACTGGATCTGGTGCTTCGCCGATTGTCGCGCAAATTGCTAAAGATTTGGGAGCCTTGACGGTGGCGGTGGTGACTAAACCGTTTATGTTTGAAGGTGGACAACGTAAAAATATTGCTGACCGTGCTTATAGTGAGTTAGCAGATAAAGTAGACACAATAATTACTATTTCTAACGATAAGTTGCTACAAGTAATTGATAAAAGAACATCTTTACTAGATGCTTTTAAAATTGCTGATGACGTGTTACGTCAGGGAGTTCAGGGAATTGCCGAAATAATTACCGTGCCTGGTATTATCAACGCTGATTTTGCCGATGTTAAAGCGGTGATGTCTAACGCTGGATCAGCCCTGATGGGCATAGGACAGGCAAGCGGTGAAAATAAAGCCGTAGAGGCTGCTAAAGATGCAATTAACTCCAATCTGTTAGATATGTCTATTGATGGAGCGCGTGGTATAGTCTTTACTATTACTGGCGGCCCAGATTTGAGCATGACTGAAGTATCAGAAGCGGCTAAGGTTATTACTTCAGCTGCCGATGAAGATGCTAAGATTATATTTGGAGCTGTAGTTGATGAGAAGATGAAGGATCAGATTAAAATTACTGTTGTCGCCACTGGTTTTGACGGACAGGCCTCCGGACGTGAACGTGATACTCAAACTTACACGCCTAATACCTTTATTGCTCAGGAAGGTAAGGAGACGGCTTCTGCTACTGCTGGTTCAGACTCTAGCGATAAGAATAAGGCTAAGTTCTCAGTCTTTAAAAACATACCCGCTAAGCCTGCCTTAGAGAAGAAGGCGGATAAGCCTAAAAATGATGAGGAAGATGATTTGAGTGTACCAGCATTTATTCGGAAGAAGATGGGATAATCTATTTAATTAAAATTAAGTCATAAAGAGCGGTTAAACCCGCTCTTTTTTGTTTTATTATTTATTTAAATTAAAGCTTTCCTGTGCATAACTTGCTGAAAAGAAAAAAATTACCTGAAAATTAGCTAAATTGACCAGTTGGTTTAACTTTGCTAAAATAGGGGTGTAATACAACATTTAGTAGTCAGTTGCTAAAAAAGGCCACTAAATATAGGGTTCTATGAAATGTCCAATCTGTTACTACCTCGATACTAAGGTAGTTGACTCTCGCGTCGCCCCAGATGGCTTGTCTATCCGCCGGCGTCGCGAATGTCTGAAGTGTGGTTTTCGCTTTTCGACTTACGAAGAAATCGAATTACTCGATTTAATGATCGTCAAAAGAGATGGTCGGCGCGAAACCTATAGTCGCGAGAAGATGACCAGTAGCATGAAGAAAGCTTGCGAAAAAAGAGCTATTACCGAGGATCAATTTAAAAAATTAGTGCATTCGGTGGAGAGAGATTTACAACGTTTGAAGAGTAACGAGGTGACCTCAAGACAAATTGGTCAAGTAATCATGAAAAACCTGAAGAAACTTGATCCGGTTGCTTATATCCGCTTTGCCTCAGTCTACGAATCTTTTAAAGATGCTCAGGAATTTCGTAAGGAGCTTAATAAATTAATTAAAGAAAAAAAGTAGTATGTCCTCGACTATCACTAAACTCATCAAACGCTCTAACGAAATCGTAGATTTTGATTTATCAAAAGTAACCAGGGCCATTTATAAGGCGGCTGTTTCAACTGGTTTAGATGACCACCATTTATCAAAAAAAATTGCCGATCAAGTGGCAATGCGCTTGAACGATAAATTTCATGGTAATAGCATTCCGGCCGTGGAAGAGGTTCAGGATATAGTTGAAGAAATTTTAATTGAAAATAAACTGATTAAAGTAGCTAAGGCTTATATTCTTTATCGTGACCAACACCGACAAATGCGCGATATTAGTGCCACTGCTTCGGACGATAAGTTGATGGAAGATTATTTGGGCAGGGCTGACTGGCGCCTGAAAGAAAATAGTAATATGAGTTTTTCTGTGCAGGGCTTGAATAATTATATTGCCTCATCAATTTCAGCTCGTTACTGGCTTAATAAGATGTATCCGGAAAATATTCGCGCTGGGCACATTAACGGAGATTTTCATATTCATGATTTAGGTCTATTAGCGCCTTATTGCTGTGGTTGGGACTTAAAGGACCTTTTAATTAAGGGTTTTAAGGGGGTTAGCGAAAAAGTACAAAGTAATCCGCCTAAACACTTTCGTAGCGCCCTAGGGCAGATAATTAACTTTTTTTACACTCTGCAAGGAGAGTCTGCTGGAGCTCAAGCTTTTGCTAACTTTGATACTTATCTGGCGCCTTTTATTCGTTATGACGGCTTGAAGTATCAAGAGGTTAAACAGGGTTTACAGGAGTTTATGTTTAATATTAATGTTCCAACTAGAGTCGGTTTCCAAACCCCTTTTACTAACGTGACTTTAGATGTTACTCCCTCTCCTATGATTGGTGAGGAAAACGTGATTATTGGCGGTAAAGTGATGCCGGAAAAATATAAAGATTTTCAGGCTGAGATGGATGTTTTTAACCAAGCTTTCGCTGAGGTTATGATTGAAGGAGATTCTACTGGCCGAGTTTTTGGCTTCCCAATTCCAACTTATAGTATAGACAAAGAGTTTGATTGGGACCGTGAGTGTTTAAAACCAGCCTGGGAGATGACAGCAAAATATGGTATCCCATACTTTTCAAATTTTGTTAATTCAGATATGAAAAGAGATGATGCTCGTTCTATGTGTTGTCGCTTGCGTTTAGATAATAGAGAGTTAAGAAAGCGGGGCGGCGGATTATTCGGCGCCAATCCTTTAACCGGATCAATTGGTGTCGTAACCATTAACTTACCTCGTATCGGGTATTTATCGAAATCCGCCGAGGAGTTTAAAGAGCGTTTGTTTAAATTAATGGTGCTATCTAAGGAAAGTTTAGAGATTAAACGTAAGATTATTGAAAAGTTTACTGAGGACAGACTCTACCCTTATTCCATGTACTACTTGAATGATATCCATGAGCGTTTCGGTTCTTACTGGAAAAACCATTTTTCTACTATCGGAATTAATGGTATGAATGAAGCTGTTTTGAATTTGATGGGTAAAGATATGTCTACGCCAGAAGGACGCGCTTTTGCTGGAGAAATTCTTGATTTTATGCGTGAAAAATTAATGGATTTTCAGAACGAAACTAATAGCCTATACAACCTAGAAGCTACGCCAGCCGAGGGGACAACTTATCGTTTTGCTAAAAAAGATCAAGAGATGTATCCGGGAATAATTTGCGCTAATGACGAGGCGGTTAAGAAGCAGGGCATGCCACCTTATTATACTAATTCTACTCATTTGCATGTTGGTTATACGGATGATTTATTTTCAGTCCTAGATCTTCAAGATGACTTGCAAACCAAATATACTGGAGGAACCGTCTTACACGGATTTGTAGGAGAAAGATTGCCTAGTGGCGATGCCGCTAAGAAGCTGGTTAAAAAAATTGTTGAGAATTATCGTTTGCCATATTTTACTATCACTCCGACTTTTTCAATTTGTCCTAAACACGGTTATTTATCCGGAGAACATAAATACTGCCCAAAGTGTGATGCAGAAATTGGCTATGAAGAGGGTATAGCTAAAACAGCTAGCTTAGAGGAAGTACCAGTACCGGTAGAGGTTAAAAAATAATAAATTATTTATTAAGTAATCATAAATATATGAGCCCAGTGCAACTCAAGAGGCAGGAATGCATTATATATAGCCGGGTAGTAGGTTGGTTAACACCAACTAGAAATTGGAACCTTGGTAAACAGAGCGAATACGCGGAGAGAAAAACCTACGAAGTTAATAAGTCATAACTTAAAAAATATGGTAATCGGTGGTTTAGAAAAGTTAACTCTTCTAGACTACCCCGAGCACCTGGCAGCGATAATATTTACTCAAGGATGCAATTTTCGCTGTCACTTTTGTTACAACCCCCTGCTTGTCCTGCCCCGCAATGGGTCGGATAATAAAGAAAAAGGTTTATCTCCGCTTTCGCCTCAGAACCTTTTTCTTTTTTTAAGGGAACGTATCGGTCGCTTAGAAGGGGTAGTTATTACCGGCGGAGAGCCAACCCTGCATCCGGATTTACCGGAATTTATTAAAGATATTAAAGATCTGGGTTATTTAGTTAAGCTTGATAGTAATGGGACCAATCCAAAGATGTTGGAGCGCTTGATAGCTGCTCAACTCATCGATTATATTGCGATGGATATTAAGGCGCCTTTTGAGCGCTACGAGGAAGTAGCCGGAGTTCCAGTGAACTGTGATAATCTTCAAAAAAGTGTTAAAATTATTAAGTCGAGCGGATTGCCCTACGAATTCCGTACTACTGTTGTGCCCGGGCTTCTGGCTCAAGAAGATTTTGATAAAATGGGGAAAGCTATAGAGGGGGCCAGTAAGTGGTATTTACAGAATTTTAAATCTGATACAGATTTAGTAAATAGCAGTTACCAAGGGCACAAAGCGTATACAAATAAAGAAATGGAGGCCTTTGCAACGATTGGCAAAAAATATGCTGATTTGTGTGAAGTCCGAAACTAATTTATGGCAGACAATACAGATATTGAAACAGCAGAAAAATCACTGGCTGATTTAAAAAGTATGCTAGAGGGTCAGGCTCAGGCTAGTGAAGTTATCATTCAAGAAATTGCCATCATTAAAAAGGACATGAAATGGCAAAAAATTTGGAGTACGCTGCGCTTTTTCTTAATAATAGTCCCTATTGCTCTTGGTTTACTTTACGGCTTACTTTATCTTCCTCCAGAAATTAAGGAAGGTTTAGACTATTATCGTTCGTTATTTCGCTTTTAGTGTCGTCAGTCCGGTATAAAATCAGAGACACTTAGCGCTTACGTGGAAAATTATGAAAGACATTGCTGTATTTGCTCAGACAACTTATAGAAACGAATTTAAAAGATTCGGCATCAAAGCAGACGACAGGCGTCGTCATATGTATTTGATTGGGAAGACGGGCATGGGCAAGTCTACTATTTTAGAGAACATGATCGTCGATGATATTAGATCCGGGCATGGTGTAGCCGTGGTTGATCCTCATGGTGATTTAGCTGAAAAAATTATTGAATATATTCCAGAAGATAGA
>CAYUEO010000013.1:0-14218 GCA_964443755.1 uncultured Gammaproteobacteria bacterium
AATTGATTCATTAAATGTATCGGTCGCCACCGCTGTGATTGCCTTTGAGGTTCTAAGACAACGGGAATAAAAAGAACAGGTAAAATCGTTTGACAATAAGGTGACTTTTTATTAGTATAAATCAGTGATCAGAACTCAGTTTTCTGATTTTATTGCGCCTGTAGTTCAGTGGATAGAACGGGAGCCTTCTAAGCTCTTAACGAAGGTTCGATTCCTTCCAGGCGTACGTTTCAAAAGAAACAAATGGTGCCTATGGTGTAGTGGTAACACAGCAGGTTGTGGTCCTGTTATTTCGGGTCCGATTCCCGATAGGCACCCACATTCAACAATATTAATTTCTTTAAAAACATAAAACAAAAGGAGGTAAAAATGACCTTTGCAATTTTTCTGGTTATTGCTTATTTAATAGGATCAATACCGTTTTGCCTTCTGCTTGGCAAATTGAAAGGTGTAGATATTAGACGGGTGGGTAGCGGAAATTCAGGCGCTACAAATCTTACTCGTGTCGCTGGTCCAATTTATGGATTAGTCGGTTATATACTTGACGCAGTCAAAGGGTTGGTTGTGGTTTCTATATTTTGGAACACTCCAAATGCCCAGCTTTGGCAGGCCGTTGTTGTTGGTCTAGTGGCGGTTATTGCGCACGTGTTTCCTATTTATACAAAAAAAGGTGGCAAGGGAGTAGCAACAAGTGGTGGTGTATTTCTAGTTTTTAGTTTTTGGGGATTTCTAGGCGCATTAGCTGTTTGGTTGATAGTTGTAGGAAAAACCCAGTATGTGTCTCTAGGATCTGTTTTAGCGGCAGCATCTCTTCCAGTCATCCAATTGATTCGAGGTAATGCTTGGTCAGAAGAAAACATTTACATTACTATTTTCGCTTTTGTTCTTTTTATGGTTATCGTTTTTACTCATAGAGAAAACATCTCTAGACTAAAAAAAGGACAAGAAAACAAAATAAACTTAAAGCGCAAAAGCGCTTAGTAGATTAAAGGCTGATTAATTAAATCAGCCTTTTTATTTTCATTCTTTTTATATGATATACTTATTATAGCTAGTAACAATAAAAGAGAAAAAATTATGAATAGTAAGAAATCAGTTGCTTATTTTAGTTTAGAAATAGCCTTGGAAAACAGTTTGCCTACTTACGCCGGCGGGCTCGGTGTTTTAGCAGGAGACACTTTACGCTCAGCAGCTGATATAGGTTTTTCAATGATCGGAATTACACTTCTTAATCGTCAAGGATATTTAAAACAGACCCTTGACTCTGAGGGAAATCAGAAAAAAGTTAAAAAAATTTATTTTCCCCTATCAAAACTTAAAAATACCAAAATTCAGACCAGTGTTAAGATAGGCAGTGAAAAAGTTTTAATACAAGCTTGGCAATATATTATTAAGGGAGAGAAGAGTGAAACGCCTGTTATTCTTTTAGACACAGACGTTTCTGGCAATAGCGTTGAAATGCGCCGATTAACAGATCGTTTGTACGATTCAAATAAAGCCTACAGACTTAAACAAGAAATTATTTTAGGTCGAGGTGGGGTTAAAATATTGTCAGCCCTGGGTTATAAAAACATTAAAAAATATCATGTTAACGAAGGCCATGGTAGCTTAGCTATGCTGGAGTTATATTTATCATCAAAGAAAAAAACACCGGCTGCTAAAATGAGTGAAGTTAAGTCTCTTTGTTCCTTTACGGTTCACACCCCACTTTTAGGAGCGCAAGATGTTTATAAAAAAGAATTTTTTCTTAGTAATGTGACAGATTGGCCAGAATATTTAGAAACAGTCTTTAAAAAAGATAAAATTAACATGACCGAATTTGGCTTGTTTACCAGTGGTTATGTTAACGCGGTTTCTAAAATTCACAGAGAAGTGTCACAAAAAATGTTTAAGAAAAAAAATATAGCTGGAATTACTAATGGGGTAAATTCTGGATATTGGACCTCTTCGGAAATGCAAAAATTATTTGATAAATATTGTGCTGGCTGGCGAAGCAAAGCTAACCTTTTAAAAAACTTTAAAAACGCCTCAATAGAAGAGATAGTTTTAGCTCATAGGTCTGCAAAAAAAAGACTCCTAGCCCACGTTACTAAAAAAACCGGGCAAAGACTACAAGAAGATGTTTTTACAATCGGCTTTGCTCGTCGTTTTACACCCTATAAAAGAGCAACTTTAATATTATCAAACCTGAAAAGACTGGAAATGATTAGTCGGCAGTTTGGGGGCTTACAAATAATTTTTGCCGGAAAAGCTCATCCAGCAGATGACAAGGGCCAGGGCTTAATTAAAGAAGTTATCGCCGCTAAGAAAACTTTGGCAGGAAAGGTAGAAATTGTTTTTTTATCAGATTATGATTTGTATCAAGCTAAATTATTAGTTAGCGGGTCAGATCTTTGGCTAAACACTCCTGAGCCACCCCTTGAAGCCTCAGGAACCAGCGGCATGAAAGCTGCTCATAACGGAGTGCCTCAGTTGAGCAGTAATGATGGTTGGTGGCCAGAAGGATTTATAGCAGGAAAAACCGGCTGGATGTTAAAAGAAGAGGGAAGCGTTGTTCAAAATCTTTATGGATTAATTGAAAACAATATTTTACCTTTATTTTATAGCGATCCCTATGAGTGGGGCCGTTTAATGAGATTAACAATTGTTAAAAATGCCTCTTTTTTTAACACAGAACGGATGTTACGTGAGTATATAAAATTATCTTTTAAATAGAATAAAAAAAGGGGACTAATTAAGTTAGCCCCCAGGAATTAAGAACGAGAATTGTATTCTGACCCCGCTAAAATAGTGGGATCTGGAACATGACCTAATAATCGCGCTTTTTCTAGAAAGTCTTTTATTAGACGAATTGTCTTTTTTGACTTTCTATTTTTTACACTTCTTGTTTTAAGATTTTTTTCACACTCTTTTAAAAAAACAAAAAAACAAAAGTCTTTACTAGCGATATTGACTGCTGGTAAGTAGGACTCATTTTTTCTCACCATTTCTAGAATATGGTGATAACAAAACGAAGCCTCCTTCTTTTGCTCGTTGTTATTTAAGACTACGGTTATTAAACCGGGTTCCTGCACTGCGAACCGCTTTCCGCAAATTACGCAATATTTAAGCTGTAGCCCTCTGGATAGGGCATTTTTTGTGTGAATCATTACTTCTCCTTTGTTAATGAACGAAAGCTACGATAAAGCTTACGAGCATCTTTTCATAAAAAACGCTTGTTGTCAATATGTTATTTTTATGCTATTTTTAAATTATTAGTTAAATAAGAAATTTATAATCATATGGTTAAAAAATCAAAAAAACAAACGGCTGGAGCCGAACAATTTAAAGTCTATGGGCACGAAATACTGAGTAAGGTTAAGGAACTTATTAAAGAGGGTAACGTCCGTCGGATAATCATTAAAAATGATAAAAACAAGGTGATGATGGAAATTCCGGTTACCTTCGCTGTAGTTGGAGCATTTTTTGCTCCGGTCTTAGCAGCTATTGGGGCTTTAGCCGCTCTACTTACTAAAGCTACTATTGAGGTTGAAAGAAAGTAAAACAAACAAAAAATCGCCTACCTTTGAAAGTAGGCGATTTTTTTATTACCAGAAAAAATTAATTCATCATTTCTAGGATTTCATCTCTCCTTTTTATCATTAACTCCGAACTAACAGCTTCGAGATTTAAGCGCATTTTGGGTTCAGTGTTAGAAGCACGGACATTAAACCAGAAATCAGGATATTCGACTGTAATACCATCTAAATTATTTATTTTAGCATCGGAAAAGTTTTCCGCTATTCTTTTAAAAACAGCTTCAGCGTCCGAAACGTCTCGATTAATTTCTCCGGACTGAAAGTATTTATTGAATTGACTGATGTGATCAGATACACTCGTTTTTAGAGAAGAAAAATATTCTAGAAGCATTATCACCATAACTGAGGGATATTCAAAACAACCAGCCTGACCTTGTAGGTAAAAGTGACCAGACGATTCTCCGGCAAAAAATATTTCTTCTTTTTCCATCTGCTCCTTGATTAGAGAATGACCAACACGGGTTATAACCGGAATGCCACCAGCAGACTCGATTAAGTCAACAGTGACTTTACCTGGTCTGACGTCATAGCCAATTTTAGCGCCGGGATTCTTTTTTAAAAATAATTGAGACAGTAGGCCCCTAATAATTGCCTGATTAATTGTTTTTCCCTTGTTGTCAACAAAGAAAATTCTATCACCATCACCGTCTGTAGCAATACCCAAATCTGCAGATTCTTTAACCACAGCCTGACAAAGTTGCTCCATGTTTTCTTCTTTTAAAGGATCAGCTTCGTGAGACGGGAATGTTCCGTCTGGTTCAAAGTTTAAGGCAGTGTATTTTATTGGTAAAGATGAAAAAAGTGGTTTTAAATAATATGAGCCCATGCCGTTAGCTGCGTCAACGACTATTTTTAGAGGCTTTATTTTTTTAGCAGAGGTAAATGATAGAGCATAAGCAATTTCCTCTTTCAGGGTTTCCTGATTAGAAGAAACGTGTCCCGGTTGGCTAGCTAAAGAAAAATTATCTGCTAATATTCTGTTTTTCAACCATTCAATTCCTGTTTCACCGCTAACAGGTAGACCATTTTTTCTAACCATTTTAAAACCGTTCCACTCTTTTGGATTATGAGATGCTGATATCATAATTCCACCGTCATAACCAAAGTTTCCCACCGAAAAGTAAAGGGTTGGTGTTGAGACAATTCCCAGATCAACAGCCTCCACCCCAGAATCAACAAGCCCCTTCAGTAGAGCGAGCTTAAGACTAGGAGAGGATATTCTCATATCAGCCCCGACAGCAATTTTTAATTGTTTTCCGGGTTCATAGTCAGGGTCGTTTTTTCTTAGTTCAGTAAAAGCTAGTCCCAACTTATAAGCTAGAGTATCGTTAAAGTCCTGACCGTACACGCCTCGAATATCGTAGGCTTTAAATATTTTGTCGTTCGCGATAGACATAATTCCATAAGCCGCCTATTCCAAATATTGCGGCACTTAAGCTAACTAGCCAACCAAAATAAGGAATAGCAGCTAGAAGCCAGATTAATAAAACCCCAATTACCAATGGCCAAATTAGTTTATCTCCAGCCACCTTACCAACCTTACTTAACAACAGCCGACCCATTACCAGAGCGCTGAAGATTTTTCCAATATATATTAAAATCATCCACAAAGAGATAGTAATAATTGACAAAGGAATGCCAATAACGGAAAAGGCAATTATTAAAGCCAGTGGTGGCAAGGCAAGAAACAACGCTAGTCCAGGAAGAGAAATTTTTAGTGGATTATCCTCCATGTTAGTTAATATTTTTATGGTTATGTTTTTTCCGATGTATATAATTGCTAACCCGACCACTAAGGCTGAAAATATTACAAACAACTCTTTCCAAGCCCAAACCAACCAATCATTACTTTTTTCTACCAGAGGGACAATTTGTTTAATTTCTCCCGCTACAGATGCCTGAGAGGATATTTCGGCCTCCTTAGTTGCTTCGTACGAAAGATCCCCATTAATAATGGCGGTTGGAGCAATAATAAAAGAAGTTGAGCTTTGTTTTATATCCTGAGCTAAGTTAACGCTTTTACCAATTTTTCCGGAAATAATAACTTTTTGTGCATACCCAGACAAGCCCCCATCAATGACGCCATTTATGTTAACGTTTTCTCCGGCCAAGTAAACGTCCCATCCTACCCTAGAATTAGGACCGAAACTTATGGCGGACCCAAAAGAGTTCACATTTCTGGCTACGTTTCCGTTAATTTGTAAAGTACTACCAGCAATTCTAACATTACCGCCTACGTCCCCATTGATAATTATTTCTTGAGCAACCGCTATAATATCCCCATCAACTCGTCCACTGATGATTATTTTTTGGGCAGCTGCAATTACGTCGCCGCTTACTGAACCATCTATTGTCAAGATTTCTCCGGCAACAAATAAATTTCCACTAACTATCTCATCAGGAGATATATAAATATTTCCAGTTTGAGCGCTAGCTGCATAAGCGATTGACGCGCTGCCGAGAAAAATCGCAGCCGCTAACATGAGTAGCCATTTTTTCATACTTTTTTTCATAGTTTATTATAAAATAAGTATAACCTAGATGCCCATCTCAGGCAATTAAATCAGCTTGTAAGATTGCAATTTTAGTTATATAATGAACATATGCTGTTGAACAAACTTATTAAAACTTGGTCAAGTTTTAACACTAGAAAAAAAGGTAAATAGTTGGCAGTCTTTTCTTTTATTTTGAAAACGCCTGCCGGGCGTTTTTTTATTTCTTTTTTTACTAAGTTAAGATATAGCAGGATATGATCATAAAAATCAGATCGATTAAAACTAGATTATTTATTCCCCACGAGAAACTCATACCTTTTTTGGAATTATATTTTAAAAGAGTAGTCGAAAAAGACGTGCTTGTTGTTACTTCAAAGATTGTCGCTTTAGCCGAAGGAAGAATTATTGAGCATTGGAACAAGAAAATAAAGGAAAAAACTATTCGGAGTGAAAGTGAAATTATGATACCGGCTAAGCATATTTGTTTAACCGTAAAAGATGGGATGGTGATGGCGTCAGCTGGAATTGATGAAAGCAATGCCGCCGGTTGTTTAATACTTTTACCAAAAGATAGCTGGAAAATTGCCGAGGTAATCCGTCGCCATTTTTTGAAGAAATTTAAGTTAAAAAAATTAGGCGTAATAATAACTGATAGTCGTAACGCACCTTTTCGATCAGGGGTCACTGGGGTTGCTATAGCTTATTCTGGGTTTAGGGGCTTGAAAGATTATCGAAAAAGTTTGGATATATTTGGTCGACCGTTTCATTTTTCGCGGGTTGATGTGGCTGATAGTTTAGCAACAGCAGCCGTTTTGGGGATGGGCGAGGGAAATGAGAGGAGACCACTAGCAATCATTTCCGGCTCAGATATAGAGTTTGTTAATAAAGTTGATCGTCGGGAGCTGAGAATTGACGTGGCTGATGATATGTATGGCCCCTTGTTTCAACATGTTCGGAAAAAAAGTTTTAACAAAGACAAACGCCTAAATTAAAATTGAAGCATTATGAAATACGAATATTTGCCGCAAGATAAGGAGGTTTGGGATATCTTGGGCCGTGAAAAGAAGCGACAAGACGATGAAATAGAACTGATCGCCTCAGAGAACTACGCTTCACCAGCAGTTATCGAGGCTTTAGGTAGTATTTTTAATAATAAATATAGCGAGGGCTACCCGGGAAAAAGATATTATGGTGGTAATAGTATTATTGATGAAATTGAAAATTTAGCGATTGAAAGAGCTAAGCAACTATTTGGAGCGGCGCATGTTAATGTTCAGCCTTTGTCTGGCTCTCCAGCTAACGCCGCTGTTTATATGGCTTTTTTAAACCCAGGAGATAAGGTTTTGGGGTTAAAACTTGATCACGGAGGCCACCTTTCTCATGGACATAGCGTTAATTTCTCCGGACGATTATATAATTTTGTGCAGTATGGCTTAGATCCTAAAAGCGGATTAATAGATATGGATCAGGTCGCAGAAGTCGCTAGAAAAGAAAAGCCAAAAATGATTGTGGCTGGTTTTACAGCCTACTCTAGAGAGATAGATTGGGAAAAATTTAAAGCCATAGCTGACGAAGTAGGCGCAATTTCTTTTGCTGATATTGCTCATCCAGCCGGCCTAATTGCGGCCGGTGAATTAAAAAACCCTGTTCCAATATTTGATGTTGTTTCTACTACTACTCATAAAACATTAAGAGGTCCACGAGGCGCTATAATTATGTGCCAAGAAAAATTTGCCAAGCAAGTGGATAGGGCGGTTTTTCCTGGCATGCAAGGCGGACCGCATGATCACATGACCGCTGCTAAAGCAGTGGCCTTTGGAGAAGCACTAAAACCAGAATTTAAACTTTATGCACAGCAAGTAATTAAAAACGCCCAAGCGCTAGCAGCAGAAATGATTAAGCGGGGATATAGAATTATTTCAGGGGGTACAGACAATCATTTAATGGTTATAGACCTGGGACAAATTGGCTTAGCCGGTAAAGAGGCGGAGAAAATTTTGGAAAAAATTGGCGTCTCTGTGTCTCGATCAACTATACCAGATGATCCTAATCCGCCTTTAAATCCATCAGGTATCAGAATTGGTACCCCAGCGGTAACCACGCGCGGCATGAAAGAAGATGATATGAAGTTAATTGCTAGCTTTATAGATGAAGCTTTAAAAAACAAAGAAGACAACAACTATTTATCCGCTTTAAAAGAAAAAGTAAAACAATTGTGTCATAAGCATCCATTAGAAATCAAATAATATGGTTAAAAAAATAGACGGCATTGTAATTAGCGAGAGAATTAAGGATGAGGTGGCGTTAGGTGTATTTGCCAATAAAGCCAATCGTCCTAATTTGGCTATTATTTTGGTAGGAAATAGGCCTGATTCAAAAATGTATGTTTCTTTAAAACAACGCGAGAGCGTTAAGGTTGGCATTGATACACACCTTTACTCCATAGATGAAGATGCCCCAGAAAAAGAGTTAATTGAGGTAATAGAGTTTTTAAACTCAGATCCTAATATTGATGGTATTTTATTGCAACTGCCCTTACCAGCTTCTTTTGACACGGATAAAATTATTTCCATTATCAACCCAGAAAAGGACGTAGATGGTTTCCATCCTAATCACCCCGAACATCTTCTTTCGCCTGTTTTGGCCGCTATTGGGGCTTGTTTAGAGGAGATTAATTTTAGTGGAGCAGGAAAGAAGGCTTGTGTTTTATATAATTCAGAGGTGTTTGGGAAAAGCGTTAAAGATTATTTAGTGAGTCGGAAATTTACTATTATCACTGAACAAGAATCAGACGAAGCGGACCTGTTGGTAACAGCTGTCGGGCAGCCTAAAAAAATTAATAACAAAATGATTAAGGACGGGGCAATTCTTATTGATATAGGAATTACTTTAGTAAGTGGTAAAACGGTAGGTGACTTAGATTGGGATAGTATTTCCAAGAAAGCTGCTTGGGCTACTCCTGTGCCAGGCGGGATTGGTCCAATGACTGTAGCCTTCTTGTTAAAAAATACCTGGGAAATTTTTAAGAGACAAAACTAATAATGATTCATCTAAAAAAACAACAACTCCGAGAACTATTAAAGATTCATTTTGGCTATGATTCTTTTCGCCCAGGTCAAGAAGCGGCTATAGACAATATAATATCCGGACGTGACACGGTGGTGGTTTTACCGACCGGGGGCGGCAAGTCATTAATATATCAATTACCAGCTTTAGTTTTTGATGGAATTACTTTGGTTATTTCACCGCTGATTGCCCTCATGAAAGATCAGGTAGATTCTCTAGAGAAGGTAGGAATTCCTTCGACTTTTATTAATTCTTCCATATCCACTCAGGAAGTTGATAGACGTTTGGACGCTGTTAAGGCGGGCGAAATACGAATTGTATATATTGCTCCGGAGAGATTTTATAACCAGGATTTTATTAAAAGACTCAAAGATCTAAAAGTATCTTTGTTTGCTATTGATGAAGCACACTGTATTAGTCAGTGGGGACATGATTTTAGGCCTAGTTATGTTCGTCTTAAAGATGCTATTAAGTCAACCGGATCACCTACTGTAGTAGCCTTAACAGCTACAGCTACGCCGGAGGTTCGCGATGATATTTCTAGACAACTCGGTCTAGTGGATCCCGAGACAGTAATCACCGGCTTTTCTAGACCGAATTTACACTTCGCTGTTGTTCCGGCCGCTAGTGGCCAGAAAATTGAAAATATTTTAAATTTTTTAACAACCAATCCTGATTTAGGACGAGGAATTATTTATACCGGCACTAGAGCTAAGGCGGATGAGATTCTTGAGGTTCTTATAGATCATGATATTAAAGCAGTTGTTTATCACGCCGGTATGGACCCGCTTAGTCGCGATTGGGTTCAAGAACAGTTTATGTCTGGAGACGCTCAGGTGGTAGTTGCCACTAACGCTTTCGGTTTAGGAATCAACAAAACAAATATTCGTTTTGTGATTCATCATGACATGCCCGGCACTATTGAGGCTTATTATCAAGAAGCAGGGAGGGCCGGACGAGATGGTAAGGCTAGTTACTGTCTATTATTTTATAACCAACAAGACAGATATTTAAGAGAATTTTTTATCAAGGGGGACAATCCTGCTCCAGAAATGATTATTGAAATTTATAGTTTTTTGTTGCAACGGGCGTCTTTGGAGTTGAATACTTCAGACACGATAATGCTTACTTACGCTGAAATAGCACAAAATTTATCGGATAGTTTGCCGGAAATGGCTATTGGAACGTCATTAAAAATCTTAGAAAGAGAGGGGTATATAAGTCGACCAAAAGAAAAAAGCGCTAACTCATATTTACGAGCCCAGAAGAATTGGTCAGAAATTTGTTCCAGTATTTCTCCTAGAGCGAAGATTTTAAAAGAAATTGCCGAACAACTGGGAATAAAATATGCTCAAGAATTAATAGATGGTTGGGAGTTTAGTGCCGAAGAGGTGGCGATAGTCTTAAAAATAAAAAAAGATTCTTTACTTAGAGCTGTAAAAAAATTAGCTGAACAAGATCTTGTGGAGTATCGTCCGCCTTGGCGCGGTACAGAAATTAAGATTTTAAAAGCCACTGAGCCAGAGGATATTATTTTGGATTTTAAAGCGCTAAGCTTGAAATCATCCAGAGCTTACGAAAAGCTTGATGAGATGGAAAATTATATTTATTCTACTCTTTGCAGACAACAATATATTCTTAAATATTTTGGGGAATCAGATTTCCTCCCTTGTGGTAAATGTGATGTTTGTTTACGTGGCGAAAGATTAGCTAAGAAGGGCGAGTCAGATTTTCAAAAGAGAGAATACTTATCATAGTTGACACCCCCATGGGGTGTATGATATTATTTAATTATGAAAACTTTAGAGCAAAGATTAAATAATATTATTGGTCAGTTAAAGGGCACTCAAAAAATCTTAACTGAACCAGAGAGAGATTGCTTCTTGCTTCTAATACAGCTAAAAGCTGCCAGGAGCGCCATCTCATCGCTCATGGATAAAGTTGTCGGAGAAGAGTTTGATCGTTGCTTTATTAATAATAAAAAAAACGATAAAGAAAAAATAGAAAAAATATTTAAAGAAATAATTAATAAATAATTTAATTTATAACAATATGTCAAAAGCATTAGAAATAAATAAAGGAAGTTTTGCAGCTGAGGTTCTACAAAGTGAATTACCGGTTTTGGTAGATTTCTGGGCTCCTTGGTGTGGTCCTTGTCGTATGATGGCTCCAATTTTAGATGAGCTAGCAGCTGACATGGATGGAAAGGTTAAGATCGCTAAAGTAAACACCGAGGATGGTGAAAATCAGAGTCTAGCCATTGAATACCAAATTCAAAGCATTCCTAACATGAAACTATTTAAGGGCGGCCAAGTTATTGCTGAATTTATTGGTCTGCGTGACAAAGATAGTCTCAAGGCTGACATTGAGGCTCACATTAATTAAATTTACTAATTTAAGTAATACCGCATAACTGCGTTTACTTTGCTCAAATATGAGTATTTATGAAGAGAATCGCCAGCGCTTAGCTGATATACAGCGCCTGGAAAATATTAGTGACGCGGAAATGTTACCACTACTGGAAGCAGTACAAACAAATTATTCCGAACTCGATGTTAATGGTCATAAGTATCCAGCCTGGCGAATTGTTTATAATCGAGCCCTTGGTCCCGGAAAAGGTGGAATTAGGTTTCATCCCGATGTTAGCGAAGACGAGGTTAAGGCATTATCTTTTTGGATGGCTTTAAAAAATTCTTTAGCCGGTATTCCTTATGGAGGGGGAAAGGGTGGAGTAAAATTTGATCCTAAAGCAGTGAGTCAGGAAGAGCTAGAAGCTATCAGTAGAGCCTATGTTTCAGCTTTTCATGAGCATTTGGGCCAAGATAAGGATATTCCAGCCCCAGACGTTTATACTAATGGTCAGATAATGTCATGGATGCTTGATGAGTTTGAGAAGAAAATAGGCAGACATGAGCCGGGCATGATTACCGGTAAGCCGGTTGAGTTGGGTGGCATTGCTATGAGAGGTGACGCTACAGCTCAGGGAGGGTATTTGGTGGCTAAGGAGATGATAGATAAATTTTTAAATAGTCGCCCTGATATTACTATTGCGATTCAAGGATTTGGAAACGCTGGCTCGTTTATGGCAGAAAAACTTAGCAACGATGGTTATAAAATTATTGCTGTTTCAGATAGTCGAGGCGGAACATATAGTGAGGGTGGTCTAAATATTTCCGATCTAACAAAGTGGAAGGAGGCCGGGCATTCTTTGAGCGAGCATGCTAGTGGTAAAGCGATTACCAACGCGGAATTATTAGAAACGAAAGTTGATATATTAGTTTTAGCTGCCTTAGAAAATCAAATCACAGTTGAAAACGCCTCTCGGGTTAAAGCGGACTTTATAGTAGAGTTGGCTAATGGACCAATTACCTATGAGGCCGATAATATTTTAACAGCGGCTAATAAAATAGTTGTTCCAGATATTTTAGCTAATTCTGGAGGCGTGATTGTCAGTTATTTTGAATGGGCTCAAAATAGAACAGGACAGATTCTTGATGAAGATTACCTCAAAAAATTATTAGATAAGAAAATGAAGGATAACTGGGGTAAGGTTTATGAGGCTTATTTATCACATGATAAACAGCGCACTTTAAGACAGGAAGCTTATATTTTAGCTGTACGTAGAATACTAGCGGCAGAGCGTTGGCGTGGACGTTAAGGTTATTTATTTTTCCATAAAAAAAGACGGGTTTAAAACCCGTCTTTTTTGTTTTCCGTCAACTAATGAATTTTATTGAACTGGAGCGCATTCAGCTGCGGCACTGGCGGCAGCTACAGTACCAGTACCAAAACCAGGAGTTGGCTGCTCGCTAGGTAAATCGGTTTGGCACTCAGAAGGAGCATTATTGAAGGCGGTGCAAATTGTTGACAAGAGTGAGGCGGCATCACGTCCTGAAGATACTTCTTGGCCGTTTATAACCAAGGTTGGAGATCCGGCAACCCCGTATTTTTCGTTATCAGCTTTATGGATATCAAAGCCAGGGAAGGTTCCTTGGTAACCAACTTGGTTTTTAAAGTTATCCATGATCTTGTATTCCTTATCAGTTTGAGAATAGCAGGAGTCAAGACTATTTTTGTCTATTCCGGTAGAAGCTAAACAACTAGCGTCATCACCGGCCACCAAGAAGCATTTTAGATATTCTTGAAACTTTGCTGGCTGGTTCTTCTGAATACAATATTGGTTGATTTGTTCTTTAAGTTCTTTTTCGCCATGCATAGCATAGTCTACGAACTTAAGTTCAAAATCTATCTTATTTCCCAAAGCCTCTACAACAGGCAACATACCCTTTTCGATTTGTGTACCGTAAGGGCAGTGACTCATTACGAATAACTCAACAGTGGGCTTATCACTTTTGACGCTGACAGTAGTTACAGGCGCGGCTGATGGAGAAGAATTTGCCCCATTAGCTCCGGCTCCAGCTACTTCGTCTATAATCATCGCTTGTGGGAAAAACAATTTTCCATCCTTAGAAATATAGGATTCCACAACATCACTAACTATATCTATTTCTAGTTTGTATAAATTATATTCTTCACTGATTTCCTTAACGGTAGCCTTGGTGCCACTTTGCATCAAGTAATCATTAATAAAGCTTTCTGCTCTAGCTATTGCTTCATTCTCTCCTAGAGTTTTACCGCTCGGTTTTTGAAAAGAGAAAACAGCAATAACTGCGAGGGCGATTACTAATAGAACCGGCAGGGTTATCCGCAGGAACGTGTCTCGCCCGAATAGGCTTTTGATGTGTTTCATATCTATATTATTGCTTGCTCAGAAAATTCATACTAAAGATGGAATTTTCACCCGCTCGCTTGTTTAATTAATTTGTCTAACCACATTATATAAGAAAACAGAAAGACAGTCAAAATCTAAAACTAATTGAGAGGAGTGGACTTTTCCAACTCTTCTGGTAAATTAATTTTGAATTTTTGTCTTTCTTTTTTTAGATCAGTAAATTCTAAGTGGTCTGCTATTAACCATACTCTACCCAGATTTATTTTTTTGTTTTTGTCTTTAGTCTTTTTTGTGCAGTACAAATCATCTCCGGCCAAAGGATGCCCGTAGGCAAAAAAATGAACTCG
>CAYUEO010000014.1:0-13823 GCA_964443755.1 uncultured Gammaproteobacteria bacterium
AATCTTTTTTAAAGTCGTACTTTAAATTTACTGGTCCGTCAATTTGAAATCGATTCACGGATATGCCGCTAATTGCATCATCATGCTGGAAAGCTGTTTCAGTTTTTAGTATCTGAGCAAAACTGTTGACCGTAATAATGCTTACTAGCACAAGAAAATTGATTAAATTTTTCACTGATTACCTCCGGTTGTTGTTATTTGAATTAGATTAATTGTTCATTCTATCTGTTTCCAGTGGGAATGAACAATTAATCCAATTATTTATTAAATTACTAAAGTTAACTGATAATTATACATTTTTTTAATAAAATTGTCAATAGAGCTTGATAATGATTTAGATGTGCGTTTGACTTATTTAAACAATTATACTATTCTAATTTATTACTAAGTTCATTAAAAAAAAGGATCAGTTATGGAAACTAAACCAAATAGTGTTTTTTTATATTTTATAATTCTAATTACAGGATTAATGTTTATGCTTTCATGTTTTATTCCGTTTGCTGGGCCAGCAGCGCTAGCATTTCTCTTTGGCCGGACTCATAAAACTTATGAGTTATACAGAGTTTCTACTGGACATGTAGTTATTTCAGCCTTAATTGGGGAGGCATTTTTTCTTTTAGCGTCTTTGCCATTAATTACTGTTGGCTCTGGTATTAGTCCGAAGGAGGCCTGGGTAGTCGGTAGTTTATGTTATGCAACAACTTTCATACTAACAATTATATTTATGAAAGTCGGCAAAAAAAGATCTGCATTATAAAGAGCAAATCTTTTGGGAAATTTATGGAGCTGATTTATATCAGCTCTTTTTTTGTATCCAAAAATACGGTTAATGCCCCAAGTGGCAAGAGCCAGGTTAGTCTGGTATTATAGCGGTTGTCTGATAATGATGAGAAGGTGGCCATGATTAAGGCGTTTGTTAACAGGAGCACAATGCAAAAATAAGCCAAGGCCATACTATTTGGGTATTTGTTTTTTTTGCTTATTATTATATAGATTAAGTATAGTATAGAAATAATTGAGGCTAATATACTTACTACTGAGACAGGATGAGTGATCCACAACCGATCATTAAATTGTTTTGAAGCATGGAGAACTTTTCTTTCTTTTGGAAAAAAATGATTTATTATCAAGCGAGCATTATTGTCATCTAAAAAAGGATTAAATGAATCTAGTTGATATCTAAGCAGCAACTGACCTGTCGTGGAAAACCCGTCTGTTAAAAACAGTCTTAAATAACGAGGATTTGTTAATATATTTTTTGCTATATCATCCATTTCTGGTTTAAGAATGCTCCAACCGATGTTGCCCCCTCGTGTATTTAACGGAGAAGAGGGGCTCCACAGAAAACGATCAGACGGGAAGCGTAAATTTTTGAAATCACAGAAGAAATATTTTTTACTGCCACAGCTATCTTTTAAATAACTCTGCAGAATGCCAATTTGATTGAACCGACTCATTAGAAAGGCACTTGAGGCGTGATTATATGCATAACCATGTTCTTTGTTTGATGTCATTGTGAATATAACGGCGACAGCCAAGATAAAAGCTACCCACATTGCTCTATTTAAATATTCTCTTGTTTTTGCGGCACCTATATAAAATGGTGCCATAGCAATTACAGCTCCTCCTATTATCAGTGGGGTGGCTGTATGAGATATGCCGGCAATAAATACGATAATGGTTAATAGTAGTAGCGTTGGTTTATGAGATTTCTTATGAAGTATAGAAAAAGCACAAAGAGCGCCAGCGCCCAGTAGAATGTCTGGCATAATTAATCCCGTAAACCAACTAAGGCTCGTAAAAAATGATAGAATTATTAGAATCAATATGTGGTATAAGTAAGGCTTATTTACAAAAATAGTTTGCACGACTCGCCATAGCGCATAGTTAATAATTAGTGCTTGAGCAAGCGCTATGGGCCACAGTGATTGCCAGTATAAAAAAAAGTTAATAAAAAAACCGTATGTAATTGGTTTATATGGTGATGTTTGCAGTGTGAATGCTGAAACAATATAAGACGCATCATCATAGAAATAAAAAGGATATCCATTATATAAAGCTGGCCACAATAGAAACAGAGAGCTGATTAATAAGTATAGTGGAAGATAAAAAAAATTTGTTTTTATAACTATCCTTTGTCTGATGACCATAGCTATAGCCTTAAACCCATCTATTATTTTAATCTTTTTACCTTCACTTATTTTGCGAGGCCAATAGTCGATTGGCACCTCTTTAATCTTGTAACCGTATTTTATTAGTTGAGCAGTTATTTCTAGGTCTATTTCAAATCCTTTTGATTTTAAGGTTATTTTTTTCAAGTCAGCAGTAGGAATCATTTTAAAGCATGTTTCAGAGTCGGTAAGTTCAGTGTGAAAGAGTAGGTTGAAGAACCAAGTGATAAAGATATTAAATAGATAGTAAATATTAAAAGGTCGGCGTGTTTTAAAACGTGAACCGTATACTGCCTGCGGCTGATCGCTGATAGTTTGAGCTTCTTTCAAAAGATTAATTATGTTATCCGGATTGTATTCAAGATCAGCATCACAAATTATAAAATATTCTCCGGATGCATCGGCTAATCCGCGTCGCACCGCTGCTCCTTTGCCACTATTATTGTGTAGCCTAATTAATTTAAAATCGTGGCTCTGGTAAAGATTTTTTAATTTTTCTTCTGTGCCATCACTTGAAGCGTCATCAATTACTATAACTTCTTTGTTAATAGGTAAGCTAATAATAGCCGGTAGGGACTTTTCTATGAGCGTTACTTCGTTATATACCGGAACTACGATTGATAATTGAATGTGAGCCATGAGTCAAAATTATTTTATCTATATTAAAACTGTAATATAGAGATAGGTGTTGGTCAAATTTTATAAAAGAAGACTCTTTAATAATTGACATCAATGGTTATAAATGGTACAACAATGGTCTAGTAAAATGATTAAACTAATATAAAATGTTTTTTGTTTATTTAACACTTCTGATTATTTGTTCAGGGTGGTTTTCTGGCATGGAAATAGCTTTATTTTCGCTGACCCCAGGTCACGTTAAGTCTTTAGTTATAGCTAAAAAGAAAAATGCCAAGTTGGTGCAGAGAGTTCTTAGTAATAAGAAGAGGTTACTTGTGGTTCTTCTGTTGGGGAACAATCTTGTTAACGTTTTAATAGCTAGCATGGCCAGTCTTTGGGTTAGTGATAAATTTGCCAGCGGAGCCTTGGGAATTGCTACTGGAGTTGTGACCCTGTTAATCTTGATATTCGGAGAGATGCTTCCGAAAGCTTTTTTTCAGGTTAGAGCGGATAAGATGTCTCTAACCTTTATCCCTTTAATAAGATTTCTTGAGATTGCTTTATTCCCAATTGTCTTCATTCTAGAAAAATTATTGGTTATGATGACTGGCGATAAAAACAGAGCTCAAGTTTCTGAACAAGAGTTTCGGGCCTTAAGCAGAATAGCGGTTGAGAGTGGTATTTTTGACTTTAATGAGCACGAAATGATTATGAATGTTTTAGAGATGGGAGATAAGACGGCTAAAGAAGTTATGACCCCTAGATATAAAACCTCTGTTGTTAACGGAGAAGCGGAGATTGATCAGGTTGCTTATTTTATGGCTAAGGAGGGATATAGTCGCTACCCTGTTTATATAAATCAAGAAGATAATATTATTGGTTATGTTCATCTTATCGACGTGATGAAGGTTCTAAACAGCGACAATAGAGAAGATGAGTTATCTAAGCACGTTAGCCCAATAATCAAGGTAAACGAAGACAGAAAAATTAACAGCCTGTTTAAAAAAATGTTAAAGAAGCGCACCCATATAGCGGTTGTGTATCGAAAGAAACAGTTAATTGGATTAATTACTTTGGAAGATATATTAGAAGAAATAGTTGGTGAGATTGAAGATGAAAATGATGTTGATACTCAAATAAACCATGCCTACAAAGAAAAAGTTGCTTAATCTCGGTCTTAAGTCTTTAGAGTACACACTGAGACTTAGTCGACAAGCTCGGCGAGTGCGCTTATCTATTTATCAAGATGGGAGAGTTGTAGTTAGTGGGCCGAGGTATGTTTCCGAAAGATCAGTAGAAAAATTTCTTTTAACAAAAGCAGATTGGATTATTGACAAGCAAAGATATTTTAAAAGTTTGCCTCCAGTTATTAAGCCAATTGATGATGTGGAGAAATTTTTAGCTCATAAAAATAAAGCTCGGTTACTAGTTCTAGATAAACTAGATTTTTTTAATAAAACTTATCAGCAGAAATTTAATCGGGTTTTTATCCGCAATCAAAAGACTCGTTGGGGTAGTTGTTCTAGTAAACGTAATTTGAGCTTCAATTATAAAATAGTCCTGTTATCTGAGAGATTGGTGGATTATATAATTGTCCATGAACTTTGTCATTTAATAGAGATGAATCATTCGATCAGATTTTGGCGGCAAGTTGCGAGAATTATTCCGGATTACAATAAGGTACGTCAAGAATTACGCGCCGTTAAAATAGCCTTAAAAGAAATATAATCTTTTTTCATGTGTTAAATTTTCCAAAAACACAACTTGAAACTGCTAAGCGGTATTTAAAAAAGTACCAGGAGCGTAGATATTTAATCAGGATTGTAGTATTGGTATTAACTTTTGTGACGTTATTTTTATTTTTTCCTAAGATAATTAATATAGAGCCATTTAGTATACATTTACAAGAAAAACCATTAAATAAGGAGTTTTTGGGATTTATTAATCAGAAAAAAAGTTTGCCGTTAGAAAATACGGAACTTTCGTTAGCGGCTGTAGGGGATGTTATGCTCTCTCGAACCGTGGCCGATAAAATAAATCGGTACGGAAATAGTTATCCGTTTTTAGGAGTTAATCGCTGGTTGTCTGAGACAGATGTTGTGTTTGGTAATTTAGAAACGCCACTTACTCCGGGTCGGCGAATTTTGCCAAACGAAATGGTTTTTAGGAGTGATCCTGCGCTAGCCTCCGTCTTAAATAATTATAATTTTTCGCTTCTTTCTTTGGCAAACAACCATACTATGAATTTTGGAGATGAGGGGATTAGAAGCACTTTTTTAAGTTTTAGAAGCGCTGGCTTAGATTATGTGGGAGCTGGAGAAAACTTTTTAGCAGCTGTTCAGCCAAAGTATTTAGAAAGTCAGGGAATTAAATTAGCTTTTTTAGCTTACAACGATAGCGACGTTGTTCCACAATCTTATGCTGCAGACGAAGAAACTCCCGGCACAGTTTTTATGGATGTTGCCGTTATGACAGAGGCAGTTCGTCGGGCCAAACAAGAAGCGGATTTTGTGATTGTATCCATTCATTCTGGACAAGAGTATGCAGATCAGCATAATCAGCGTCAAGAAGATTTTTCTAAGGCGGCTATAGATTCTGGGGCGGAGTTAGTTATTGGTCATCATCCTCATGTGATTCAGGATATTGAAGTCTATAAAGGAAAATTAATTTTTTATAGTTTAGGTAACTTCATTTTTGATCAAATGTGGTCCGAAGAAGTTCGTCAGTCTTTGGGTTTAAAAATTTATTTTACACCAGAAGGAATTTCTCGTGCTCAGCTTTATCCTTTTCGGATCGATGATTATTCTCAACCGGTTTCTATTAAAGGCGAAGGGGCAGAAAAAATATTGCGGCGTTTACAATTTAATTATGAAAGTAGAGGTGTTTATATGTGGGATAAAGAAGCGGGGGATTTTAAAAAAGAAGATTTGGCCGTAATTAATTTAATTAAACCAAATCCTGGTAACTTATATCGTCGCCTAACTTCTGACTTAAATCAGAATGGTTTAATTGAAACCTTGGAGCTTAAAGCGGGAAGTTTCTCGATAGAGGAAAATGGTCAGTCATTGTGGTCGTCTCCTGATAACTGGTGGGTTGAGGATTTTTCATTAGCTGACTCTAACGGAGATGGCTTTTCTGATATTAATATTTCTGCTTGGCGACAGGATCAAGCCATGTTAAATTATTTTATGATATACAGCTTACTAGACAATAAGGTTAGTCTTATATGGGAGTCAGAAGCTCTAGAGGCGCCTGTTTGTCGTTTTTTAATCAGAGATTTTAACGAAGATGGAACTAATGATTTTGCCGTTTTAGAGGGTGATTATAATGAACAGCCAGAATGTTTGAGTCGTAACTTAGCGGTTTGGTCTTGGAATGGTGCGAGTTTAAAAAATATATGGCGCATACCAGCTCGGGGCTATAGTCGAATTGCTCCAGAGGGGATAGGTAGTCAAATTGGCTTTTCTATAGAATAATCATAAAGAGTTGTCTTATAAATTTTACAAAAAAAAGACCGGCCTTAAGCCGGATTATGTCCTTTTTATACTTTTCTAATTACAAGCGTAGCAAATAAAAAGGTCCTTTGTCAAATTAATTTCAGTCATTTTTGGGGTATTTAACAAAACAAACAGTTGACACTATTATTAATTAGTTGTAATAAGAAAGTAGTTTTTATCGTACATTAAAATCAGGAGGCTGTTATGGCTCATAAAATATTAATATCTGTAGACGACCTAAAAGAAAAACTTGGTCGTCTTAGAGAGTCCGCAAGTGATCTAACAGACACTAGCGTGATGTTTGGTAAATACTTATGTCGTTTTCTTAACTCTAAGAAAATATCTCCTCAAGGGTTTGTCAAAATCTGGGAAAGAGCTTATCAAAGTATTCGTTTAGGCAAAGAAAAAGGAAAAAAACTGTCCCATCCTTTAATCGGCATGTCTGGGCTAGAATACTATTATATTCTTTCTGAAAAGAAGAGAATAATTGAGCTGGCGTTTCCGGAGAATTTTATCACCGAATTAAGAAAGATTGAAAAAAGCAATAAGTAATTTGTAAACCATCTCGAAAGGGGTGGTTTTTTAATACTATCATCACTTGACATATCTCCTTAGTTTGATTATGCTAGTAGAAGAAAAATTAATAAACACCTGTAATAAAGCTGACTGATTATATGCCCTTTAAGGCGGAGGTGGCAGTTAGGCCCAATACAAATGGGTTAAGAACGCTTTTTTTATTAAAAAAACGTTCTCGATAAAACAATATGGAGGATAAAAACTTAAAAGACGAGGGGATGCAAGAATTTGCTGATTTACTTGAAAAAGATGATATTAAAATCCCGCAAGTCGGAGACATAGTTAAAGGTACAGTCGTTACAGCTTCCAAGGCCGAGGTTAAGCTTGATATTGACGGTGTTTTAATGGGTATTGTCCGTGGTCCGGAATTGTATAACGAAGTCCCAGAATTTTCCGATCTTGAGCCAGGCGACCAAATTGAAGCTGCTGTTATAGATGCGGATAATGAAAATGGTGAGTTAGAATTATCTTTCCGCTTAGTGGGCCAAGAGAAGGCTTGGAATAATTTACGCCAAGCCCTTAAAGATAAGGCATCTGTTAAAGTTAAGATTGTTGATGCCAATAAAGGAGGTCTTATTAGCCGTTATCATCAAATTGACGGTTTCTTGCCTGTGTCTCAGTTGGCTCCAGAGAACTATCCGAGAATTGCTGGTGGAGACAAGAGTCGTATATTAGAGAAGTTAAAATCATTTGTAGGACAAGAATTTGAAGTTACCATTATTACTCTTAATGAAGAGGATAATAAGATTATATTCAGCGAGAAAGATGTTTGGAATAAAAAACAACGTCCCGCTTTAGATAAGTATAACATCGGTTCAGTTGTTGATGGCAGAATAACAGCTATTACTAATTTCGGAGTATTTGTATCCTTCGGTGAAAATATTGAAGGCTTAATTCATATTTCCGAGTTAGCGTGGCAGCGCATCGATTCTCCAAGTGAGATGTATAAAGTGGGTGATAAAATTAAAGCAGAAATTATTTCTATTGATGGTGCTAAGGTCTTCTTAAGTGCTAAAAAATTATTAAGAGATCCTTGGTTGGAAGCTAGTGCTAAATATCAGTCCGGTCAGGTTGTTGAGGGCACTATTCTTAAGATTAATCCCTTTGGTTTATTTGTTAAGCTCGATGAAGAGATTCATGGCTTAGCTCATATCAGCCAGTTAAATCTCGAATCTGGTAAAAAGATTAGTGAATTATTCCAGCCGGATGAAGTACGTGCCTTTGAAATTGTTAGTATCTCACCAGGAGAACATCGTTTAGGTCTAAAGTTGGCTGGCGATAATGATTCACAAAAACCTGCGGTTGAAAAGAAGGCTGAGAAAGAAGAAAAGCCAGCGACAACCAAGAAAAAGAAGGCTGAGAAAGACGATAGCCTTGAGGCTAAATCAAAATAGTATTTCTTAGTAGTAAAACAATAGTAGAAATGCCCTAATTGTGGGCATTTTTGCTATTAGAGCTCCTCTGGTCTGCATTTGTTCAAGGTTGCTCGTCGCGTTTTTTTGGGCTATAATAGAGAAACATTAAATCTAAAATACATGAAAAAATTAATTCGTAGCTTTTTATTGTTCTTTATTATTTTTTTGGCTATTGCTGGAGTTTTTAGCGCATTAAGCGACCAAGGACAGAAAGCTGAGTCCGTTGGTATTGAGGCACTGATCTCTAGAATTAATTCTGAAGAAATAGAACAAATAACAGTTAGCGGTAATCAGGTAAAAGTTCTTCTCAAAGATGGTGGCCGAGAAGTTGTTCAAAAAGAACCAACGGAGTCTTTATCAGAGTTGTTAAATAATTTTGGTGTTGATTCAACAAAACTGTCTGGCATTAAAATATCTGTTGAAGATGAAAGTGGTTGGAGTTATTGGTTAAAAAATCTTCTGCCATTAACCCTCCCGTTCTTGTTGCTAGGAGCTTTTCTCTTTTTTATGATGCGCGGCTTGCAAGGAGCTAATTCTAGGGCTATGAGTTTTGGTCAGTCAACGGCTAAAGATTTTAAACCAGATGCTAAAAATAGAGTGACCTTTAAAGATGTGGCTGGCGCGAAAGAAGCAAAAGAAGAGTTGGCTGAAGTAGTAGAATTTTTACGTTTCCCTAAAAAATTTCATAGCTTAGGAGCAAAAATTCCGCGCGGAGTTCTTTTACTTGGCTCACCAGGAACCGGTAAAACCCTTATGGCTCGTTCTGTGGCCGGCGAAGCGCAGGTCCCTTTCTATCATATGTCTGGCTCAGAGTTTGTGGAGATGTTTGTGGGAGTCGGAGCTTCTCGGGTTAGATCTTTATTTGAAAAGGCAAAAAAGAATGCCCCCTGTATTTTATTTATTGATGAAATTGATGCAGTCGGTAGACGTAGAGGAGCGGGATTAGGTGGCAGCCATGACGAAAGGGAACAAACCTTGAATCAAATTTTAGTTGAGATGGACGGGTTTGAGCCGACACAAAACATTATTGTTATTGCTGCGACTAATCGTCCGGACGTTTTAGATCCGGCCTTACTGCGCCCGGGTAGATTTGATAGACGAGTAACAATTGACTTACCTGACTTGAAAGATCGTGAAGCTATTTTAGAAGTGCACGCAAAACATAAGCCAATTGCTAAAGATGCTAGTCTTAAAACTTTGGCTGAAAGAACTGCTGGTTTTTCCGGTGCGGATCTGGCTAACGTTTTAAACGAGGCGGCTATTTTAGCTGCTCGAAATAGCAGAAAAGAAATTATTAATGAAGATTTATTTGAAGCCATAGAAAAGGTTATGATTGGTCCAGAGAGAAAGAGTCGAGTCATTAATGATAAGGAAAAGAAGATTACTGCTTATCATGAGGCCGGACACGCTTTAGTAGCTCATTTTTTACCGGACATGGATCCAGTCCACAAGGTTTCTATTATAGCTAGAGGTCAGGCTGGAGGGTATACTCTAAAAGTTCCTTCAGAAGACAGACACATGCACGCCAAGTCCGAGTTTGTATCTGAGATCGCTGTACTTCTAGCCGGACATTTGGTTGAAAAAGAGATATTTGGCGAAGTTACCACCGGTGCCACATCTGATCTGCGTCGAGCTACTAGTATAGCTAGACAATTAGTTACCGATTTTGGTATGAGTGATAATCTTGGCCCACGTACTTATGGAGAAAAAGAAGAAATGATTTTTCTAGGGCGTGAAATTCACGAACAAAGAGATTATAGTGAGAAAGTAGCTGAAAAAATTGATGAAGAAATTGCTGGTTTTATTAGTCAGGGAACAACTAAGGCTAATCAAATTATTAAAGACAATAAAGACATGTTAGAAAAGATAGTCGCGGCTTTGCTAGAGAAGGAGACTATAGAAAAAGAAGAGTTTGAAAAGGTGGTTGGTCAAAAACCGCTGATCAGTGCCTCCTAATTTGACTAATGGCCGGTTTAGGTTATACTGAAAATAGTAATCAATTAAAATAATATGGCTAATCCTAAAAAAAGAAAGACACATAGCGCAACTAGAAAAAGTCGGTCCCATCTGGCCCTTAAAAAGACGGTTTTAATTAAATGTCCGAAGTGCGGACTATCTTTAAAACCTCATACCGCTTGCTCTTCTTGCGGAAATTACCGAGGTCGTGAAGTAGTTAAAGTTCCGGTTAAAGCTGCTTCTAAGGTTACGACTAAATCCAGTAAATAAGTTTTATGTCTAATCGGCATCTGGCGCGTACTATTGCCCTCCAAACCTTGTTTGTTTGGGATTTTAATGGTCAAAAAAATGGTGAAATAGAGCGTCTGATAGCTAATAACTTTGCTAATTTTGCTCCTAATTTTGATGATAGTGGTTTTGTGCATGATTTAGTTGTAGGAGTTAGTGATAATATCACGGTAATTAATAAGTATATTGTGAAGTATGCCACAGAGTGGCCTTTAGATCAGATTACGGCAGTAGACCGCAATATTTTGAGAATTGGTATATATGAACTTTTATTTACTAATATTCCTCCTCGAGTAGCTATTAATGAGGCTATTGAAGTGGCAAAAAGTTTTGGAGGAGATGCTTCTGGAAAATTTGTAAACGGTGTCTTAGGCACTTTATATAACGACGAACCGGAAATCCAGACCCGAGACAATAAAGAAGAAGTTGAAGCAGCTCGGAAAATAACCGAGGAAGCGGAAAAGCAAGCTGAAACACTAAACGAGCAGTCTTCTGAGGCCACAGAAAAAACCGATACCGGCGCCTTGTAAGGCGCCGTGTTTTTATATTTATGAGCACCAGTGAAATAGTAAAACTACAAAAAAGACTTGGTATTAATTTTAATAATGAAGGTTTACTGCGGCAAGCCCTTGTTCATCGTTCGTATCTTAACGAACACCCAGAATTTACCATAGGACATAACGAACGTTTAGAGTTTTTAGGAGACGCTGTTTTAGAAATTGTCGTGACAGAATATTTATATCTTAGTTTTGAAACTACCCCAGAGGGAGATTTGACTAACTGGCGAGCTTCATTAGTCAATGCTAAAATGTTGTATGAAATATCTAGAGAAATGGGGATAGAAGAATGTTTGTATCTTTCCAAAGGCGAAGCTCGAGATAAAAATAAAAAGTCTCGTCAATTCATTTTAGCTAATGCTGTTGAAGCTGTGATTGGTGCAATCTATTTAGACCAAGGCATGTCAGTGGCTAAAAAATTTATTTTAGAGAGAGTGGTTGTAAGGCTGGAAGATATTTTAAAAAACAGAACATACCTGGACCCAAAATCAGTGTTTCAGGAAAAAGCTCAAGAAATTAAAGGGATAACCCCTCATTATCAGATTTTAGATGAACATGGTCCAGATCATGCTAAAATTTTTACCGTTGGTCTTTACATCGACGACGAGCAAGTAGCGACCGGTACAGGATCTTCTAAACAAGAAGCGCAGGTTGATGCCGCAGCTCAAGGTATCAAAAATATGGGTTGGTAGAAAATAACACAAAAAAATTATGGATATTAATAATTTATTTCGTTTGGCGGCGGAAAAAAAGGCCTCCGATATCCATTTATTATCGGGTTTAAATCCTACTTTGCGTATTGATGGACAATTGGTTGATATTAATAAAGTCGTTACCAGTGGCGACTTTTCTGCTTTAACAGATCAGGATTTAGAAGCTTTTTTAGATCAAATAATTACTCGTGAACAAAAAGCGCGTTTTTATGATAAACGGGATCTTGATTTTGGTCACCAGATTGATAGCTATCGATATCGCGTTAATCTATCCTTTGAAAAGGGGAGCATAAATATAGTAGCTAGAATTATTGATAACCAAATTCCGACCCTAGAGGAGACAGGATTGTCTTCTGTGGTTGAAGACCTACTTAATTTACCCCAGGGTTTTATATTGGTAACTGGGCCGACTGGTTGTGGTAAGTCTACTACCTTGGCCTCTATGGTCGGTCACATTAATAAGACTAGGCGCACCAACATAGTCACTCTCGAGGATCCGATTGAATATATTTTTACTCCCGATAAAAGTATAATTGCTCAGCGCCAGCTAGGAACAGATATGTTAACTTTTGCGAATGGCTTGAAACATGTTTTGAGGCAAGATCCAAATGTCATCATGGTTGGAGAGATGCGTGATTTAGAAACTATCGCAGCGGCGGTCACTATGGCTGAGACTGGGCACTTAGTTTTAGCTACGCTTCATACTTATAGTGCCGCACAAACAGTTGATAGAATTATCGATATTTTTCCACCTCACCAGCAGAATCAGATTAAATCTCAATTATCTGGAGCCCTAACAGCTGTTATTTCTCAGCGTCTACTACCTAGAATATCTGGAGGCAGAATTGCTGCCCGGGAAATACTTCTTAATAACGATGCGGTTAGTAACTTAATTAGAGAAGGGAAAGTTGCTCAAATAACCAGCACGATTGAGACTCATGCCGGGATAGGGATGATTACTATGGACCGTAATATTAAACAACTTTTTCAAGCTGGAGAAATTAGCCGAGAGGTTGCTCTGCGTCAAATGAATGACCCTGATACGTTGGATAATTAAAGCATTTTTTGTCCTTGTTTTAGCTCTTGACATATTTTTTTAAACGGTTATAATTGTTAACAGTTTTAACAGGGCTGAAAAAGCCAAAAACTATATGCAAAAAGTCGTAACAAACCATGTAAAGAAGCGATTCTAGATAATCTGCGAATTTGCGATTACTTAGAACCGCTGACAGCGGTTTTTTTGCGCCTTATGAGGTCGGCTATCATCCTGTAAAATGTCCCTTAACAACAAATGTTAGAGTAAAGACATCAAAAATATACTAGCAATATAAGTAGCATAAGTAGCGTTTTAGCTCGAGGGTCCAACCTCGGCTGTAAGCTAAAACACAAAACACGTTTTTATTTAAAAATAAAAGCGTGGGAAAATCTCAATAAGAGTATACGGTGGATGCCTTGACATAAGAAGACGATGAAGGACGTAGCAGCCTGCGATAAGCTGCGGTGAGGTGGCAAGCAACCTTTGACCCGCAGATCTCCGAATGGGGAAACCCACTCTGTTGAAGACAGAGGAAGCTTTATCTTTAAGGTAAAGCTGGAAGACCCGGTGAACTGAAACATCTTAGTAGCCGGAGGAAAATATAATAATAATCATTCCCTAAGTAGTGGCGAGCGAAAGGGGAGGAGTCTAAACCTAAATAACTGAGTTATTTATCCGGTTCGCCGGATGAATAATAGAAGGTTCTGGAACCATATGTTTTTTAGGTGTTGCAAGACCTAGTGCCTGTTGCCAGACCAACGGGGCGAAGTAAAAAAAGACATTCTTTAGTTGAATGAGCTGGAAAGCTCAGCCAGAGACGGTGATAGCCCGGTAAGCGAAAAGGAGTGACTCTTCGTAGCTAGTGTTCTTAAGTAGGGCGGGACTCGTGAAATCCCGTCTGAAGCCAGGTCGACTATGACCTAAGACTAAATATTTCTTATGATCGATAGTGAACAAGTACCGTGAGGGAAAGGTGAAAAGCATCCCGGTGAGGGA
>CAYUEO010000015.1:0-13711 GCA_964443755.1 uncultured Gammaproteobacteria bacterium
AATGTTAAGGTTCGGGCCCGCTAGATCTCTCAATCTGTTCAGTGGTTTACGGCCTTTTTTATTTTTTTTATTGATTGGCCTGGCTCTTTACGGACGAACTATTTTTTTTGATTTTACTTATCTGGATGATAACGCTTTGATTATTGATAACTATTCCTATATTAGTGATATTAGTAAGGTTAATGAGTTATTTAGTAGTGATGTATTCTTTTCTGTTGATAAACATTATTACCGACCAATTCTCAATCTTTCTTTAATGATTGATACTTTTTCTTTTGGACCCTCTTTGGTAGCCTATCATATCACAAATATAATCCTGCATATTCTAGTTGCTAGCCTAGTCTTTTTATTCTTTACAAAACTAGGTAGATCGCGGGGATTGGCATTTTTTTTGGCGCTGATGTTTTTGGTCCACCCCCTTATGACTCAAGCTGTAGCTTGGATACCGGGACGTAATGATTTACTATTAGGAGCTTTAGTTTTGGCGGCTTGGTTAATGTTTTTGAATTTTATAGAGCGTCCACGGCTTGGGACTTTTTTTGGTCATTTATTTTTCTTTTGGTTGGCGGTTTTAACTAAAGAAACGGCAATTTTTTTACCTGTTCTAACAGGATTCTATTTGATATTTATTCAGCCAGAACGCTTGAACCGTCATGATCGTTGGCTATTAGTAACTGGATCAGGTTTAGTAATTTTCTTTTGGTTTTTAATGCGCGGCTTAGCTTTAGGGTTTAGAGGGGACGGGCTTGTTGAATCCATGATGTCATTAGTGGGAAATTTACCGGCGGTACTTATTTATATTGGCAAGTTAATTTTACCAGTAAACTTAAGTGTCTTTCCGATTTTAGCAGACGCTAATCTATTTTATGGTGCTTTTGCTCTGTTGCTTATTGCCGCTGCTTTAATATTTTCACGTCACAGGAGATTAAAGTATATTATTTTTGGCAGTCTCTGGTATGCGATTTTTTTATTACCATCATTTATTCGACTATCGGGTTTGCCTGATTTTTTAGAACATCGTTCTTATTTACCGTTTGTAGGGTTTTTAATTGTAATAGCGGAAACAGATTGGATATCTGGTAGTATAAAACAAAAAAAGTTACGTCTTAGTTTGGCATATATAATTTTAGTAGTTTTATTTTTGCTTAGCTTTAATCATTCTGGAGTCTTTCAGGACAGACTGACATTTTGGAAATCCGCTGTTTCAACCTCACCTCACTCTCCTTTAGCACATCGTAATTTAGGGGCCATGTATTATTTTGAGAAGCGTCTTACAGACGCTTTAAAAAGTTATGAAACTGCCATTTACTTAAATTCAGAAGAACCTATGGTCCGTAATAATATTGGCGTGATATATTTAGATCAAAAAAAATATTCTGAGGCGGAGTCTATGTTTAAACAAGAGTTAAACATAAACCCAGCTTATGATAAAGCCTTGTTCAATTTAGGTGAAACGTATTATTTTCAGGGTAGAGACAAGGAAGCTGTTAAATTATGGGAAGCGACTTTATCGGTCAATCCGGGGCACAAAGAGGCCTTACAACGTTTGCTTAAATAGAAAAACCGGATACAATAGTACTTATGTTAAGAAATCTGTTCAAAAAAAGGATAAATAGCATTACTGTGGCTGCTGGATTAGTAGCCATGTCTTCCTTGGCTTCACGGTTACTGGGTGTTTTTAGAGATCGTATTTTAGCGGGAGAATTTGGTGCAGGGGTTACGCTTGATATTTACTATGCTGCTTTTCGAATTCCTGACTTAGTATTTAACCTGGTTGTGTTAGGAGCTTTATCAGCTGGGTTTATACCTATTTTTACTAGCTTAATGAAAGATGAAAAAGATGAGAATCAAGCTGCCTGGGGTTTAGCTAACAATATTCTTAATTATCTTTTCATTGGCATTAGCGTTTTGTCTTTGTTGGGCATTATTTTTGCTCCTTTACTGATGAAAATGATTGCTCCGGGTTTTGATTTAGAAGATAGAATGATGGCAACAAACTTATCTCGCATTATGTTTTTGTCGCCCTTGTTTCTTGGTATTTCTGGTATTTTGGGCGGGATCTTACAATCATTTAAAAGATTTTTTGTATATTCATTATCACCAATTTTATACAATTTAGGTATAATTATTGGGGCTTTATACTTTACCGATAAGTGGGGCGTATATGGTTTAGCTTGGGGCGTAGTTATTGGAGCGGCCTTACATATGGCTATTCAAATTCCGACTGTTTATCAGCTCGGGTTTAGATATAGTTTTAAAATCATACGACACGATAAAGCAACGGCTAAAATTGGTCGCTTGATGATTCCGCGTACTCTTAGTTTAGCGGTGGGCCAAATTAATTTAGTAGTTATAACAGCGATAGCAACTGGGTTATCTAGCGGATCTTTAGCTATTTTTAACTTTGCCAATAACTTGCAGTCTTTTCCTATTGGTATTTTTGGTGTTTCATTTGCTATTGCCGCTTTTCCAACCTTAAGCGCCACGGCTTTTAATAATGAGGCTTTTGAAAAAAATTTCTCGCGTACTCTCAGACAAATATTATTTTTTATTGTGCCAGCCACAGTCTTTATTATTGCTCTTCGGGCCCAAATTATTAGAGTAGTTTTAGGAACAGGGAACTTTGATTGGGAAGATACGGTTCTTACTATGAATACCCTAGGATTTTTTGCTTTAAGTCTTTTTGCTCAGGCCTCAATCCCGCTTTTAACCAGAATGTTTTATGCTCGACAAGATTCTGCTACCCCTTTTTATATTGGTTTAGTTACAGTAGGTATTAATGTTGGCTTAGCAATATTTTTAGCTCCGAGTTTAGGTGTTAGTGGATTAGCTCTAGCGTTTTCTCTAGCTAATATAATAAACTTTATTTTACTTTGGCTTTGGTTAAGCTCTAAAGTAGGCTCACTTGATATTGCCAATATAGTTAACTCCGTGTTAAAATTTACCGCCAGTGCTGTTATGGCCGGAGCAACAGTCCAAATAGTCAAAGTAGCAGTTTGGCCCTTTATAGATATGTCTAAATTTAGCGGCGTGTTTATTCAATTAGCCGCCTCTCTAGGTCTAGGAGGAGCGGTTTATCTCGGAGTATGTTATTTATTAAAAAGCGAAGAGTTAGAGGGATTTATTAGTGCCTTAAAGCATAGATGGCCTTTTAAAAAATTAAAGGTAGAAGATCAGGGTGAAGCACGAGGTCTTTAGATTAATAATTTATGTCAGAAAACAAACGCATTAGGAATTTTTGTATAATTGCCCATATTGATCACGGTAAGTCTACTTTAGCTGACCGTATGTTAGAAATCACTGGGACCGTAGAAAAAAGAAAAATGAAAGATCAAATTCTTGATGGCATGGACATCGAGAGGGAAAGAGGGATAACCATTAAGCTGCAACCGGTGACCATGGATTATAATGATTACCAACTGAATCTGATTGACACCCCTGGACATGTAGATTTTTCTTATGAAGTATCAAGATCATTGGCGGCTGTAGAAACGGCTGTTTTGTTAGTTGATTCTACTCAAGGTATTCAAGCTCAAACTCTGGCGAATCTCTACTTAGCCTTAGAGCAAGATCTCACTATTATTCCAGTTGTTAATAAAATTGATTTACCCGCGGCCGACGTTTATAAGGTCAAGCGAGAAATTATGGATCTTTTAGGTTGTAAAGAAGAAGATATTTTAGCTGCTTCGGGAAAAACCGGCGCTGGAGTACAAGAAATACTAGATAGAGTTATAGAGTTAGGGCGGGGACCATCCTTACCAGCTTACGATCTTGGCCAGGGAACAGACTACCCTCGAGCTTTAATATTTGATTCCAAATACGATACTTATCGGGGAGTAGTAGCTTATGTGCGTATTTTTGACGGAGCCATTAAAAAGGGTGATAAGATTAAATTACTAGCTACCAAGGCGGTTAGTGAAGTGCTAGATTGTGGAATATTTAAGCCAGATTATCTGTCTACTAACGAATTAGGAAACGGATCAATTGGGTATATTGTGACTGGTTTTAAACAAGTGGGAGATTGTAGGGTGGGAGATACAGTGATCTCCGGAAATCTTAGTGATACTTCTAGAAAAGAAGCTTTAGGTGGTTATAAAGAGGTAAAGCCGATGGTGTTTGCCGGTATTTTTCCTAGAGAAGGTAGTGATTTTAAAGAGTTAAGAGAAGCGATGGAAAAGTTAAAACTCAATGACGCTGCTCTGTCTTATGAACCGGAAAGATCAGATGCTTTAGGTTTCGGATTTCGTTGCGGATTCTTGGGCTTGCTTCATCTTGAGGTATTTCAAGAACGATTGCGTCGAGAATATAATTTAGATTTAATTGTGACTGTGCCTAGCGTGGCTTACAAAGTTATTAAAACTAGCGGTGAAGAGGAGGTTATTAGGACGCCACAAAGATTACCGGATCCTACGCAAATATCAATTATTGAGGAGCCCTGGGTTAAGTTAGACATCATTACCCCGAAAAATTTTATGGGTAATGTTATAAAATTAGCTCAAGATAAAAGAGGTATCTATAAAAATACTGAATATATTTCCACAGATGGTGAAAATAGCCGTGTCCTTTTACATTATGAAATGCCCCTCTCGTCTATACTGACGGATTTTTATGATAAGATAAAAAGTGTATCGGCTGGGTATGCCTCAATTAACTATGACTATCTTGATTATCGCTCGGCTGATGTAGTTAAAATGGATATCTTAGTTGCGGAAGAGCCGGTTGAGGCCTTAGCGACTATTGTTTATCGAGAGGATGCCTATAGGCAGGGCAAAGAGGTGGTAGATATATTGAAAGACAACTTAGCCAGACAAATGTTTGCGGTTAAGATACAGGCGGCTGTGTATGGAAAAATTATTGCGGCTGAAAAATTATCGGCTATGCGAAAAGATGTCACGGCTAAATTATATGGTGGCGATGTTAGTCGCAAGAGAAAACTATTAGAAAAACAGAAAAAGGGAAAGAAAAAGATGATGGCCGCTGGTAAGGGAAGCGTTGATATCCCGCCGGATACTTTTGTTAAAATACTTAAAAGATAAAATATGAAAAGACGTAAGATGGTTAAAATTTTGTGGACAATAATATCTATAGTAGTAACTTTTTCGATGGTCGCCTGGACAGTGATGGTCGGTTTCTATTAATTTATGAAAATCTGGCAGATTGCACCACCGATTGATCAGGCTAACTTTAAGGCCGGGTTTTCTATTTCCTCACTTTTAGCCCAACTTCTTTATAATCGGGGACTGAATTCTCCAGAAGCTATTGAAGATTTTTTGACTCCCACTAAATATCATGATCCGTTCTTATTTAAGAACATGCTGCCTGCCGTTAATCTTATTATTAAGCACATTAAAGAAAGTAATCGGATAGTTGTTTATGGCGATTATGATGCTGACGGAGTAACCTCATCAGTCGTTTTACTTGAAGCCTTACAAATTCTCCATGCTCAAGCTGAAGTTTATCTGCCTGATCGAGTTAGCGAGGGTTACGGGTTAAATAGAGCGGCTATTGATGCTATTTCTGAAAAAGGCATCAAACTGATTGTGACTGTTGATAATGGCATTAGAAATAAAGATGAGGTTATCTATGCTCAGTCGTTAGGCGTGGATGTTATCATCACTGATCACCATGTTTTACCGGAAAAAGAGGAAGATCTACCGCCTTGTCCATATATAGACCCGGCCGATGCGGGAGATAACTATCCTTGGCGCTATTTGGCTGGTGTTGGAGTGGCTTTTAAGCTAGTGAGCGCGCTTTTAGAAAAATCAAAACTGTCTGAAGTACAAAAAAAACTTATCAAAGATAGAAGTTTAGATTTAGTGGCCGTTGGGACAGTGTCTGATATGGTCAGTTTATTGGGTGAGAATAGATTATTAGTCAAAGATGGTCTAAAAGTTCTGAATCAAGATAAGAGATTAGGCTTAGTGGAGTTATCTCGTGTTTCTAAAATTAATACCGGCCGGCCGTTAGAAGCTTGGAATATTGGCTGGCAAATAGGTCCGCGTTTAAATGCCGCTAGTCGTTTAGCTCATGCTAATACAGCTTTTTCTCTTTTGAGAAGTACGGAGCCGGCTGAAGCGAAGGAGCTAGCTGAAGAGTTAAATACTAGAAATACCAGCCGTCAACAAATTACTGCCGAGATGATGGCTCAAGTTGAAGCTCAGATTGATCCTAATAATTTACCATTAGTGATTATTGGTGTTGCGCCTCCAGGACAGGTTTGGAATGAGGGCGTGGTTGGATTAGTGGCTGGCCGAATAACCGAAAAATATTATCGCCCAACTTTAGTTATTTCTCGTTTAAATAAGGATGAAGATGATGTAAAAGTAAGTTTTAAAGGTTCAGGCAGGTCAGTAGAAGAATTTAATTTAATTGATGCAGTTGAAAAGGCTTCTAACCATCTTCATAAGTATGGTGGCCATCCTATGGCTTGTGGTTTTTCAATTTTAGATGAGGAAAATTTGGAAAAATTTAAAGTTGCTATTTTGGAAGAAGCTGCTACCCAACTTGATCCAGCTAATTTAAGTCCTAAACTAAAAATAGAGGCAATGTTAAGTTTTTCTGATATTAATTTAGAGACAGCTGAGCAAATATCGCAACTAGCGCCTTTTGGTCAAAATAACCAGCAACCTAAGTTGGCTAGTTTTTCTTTAAGAATAGACGATGTGACTACTATGGGCTCAGATAATCAACATATTAAATTCCGTTTATCTCAAGCTGATGAAAATAGCAGTCGTCGTTCTTGTTGGGCTCTTATGTTTGGTGGCGCGAAGAGTTGCGGACATTTTCAAGTCGGTGATATAGTAGACTTAGCTTACTATTTAGAAATAAATGATTTTAATGGGAGAAGAGAGCCACAGTTAAAAATTGTGGATATGAAAATTAGCGATCAAAATTTATGAACAAACTAATTATTTATACCGATGGCGGTGCCCGAGGTAATCCTGGACCGGCCGGAATCGGAGCAGCAATTTATAATGAAAAAAAAGAACTGATTAGCGAAGTGTCGGAATACCTTGGCGAAACAACAAATAACCAGGCTGAATATCGAGCCGTTATTGCCGCTTTTAAAAAAGCCGCCGAACTTAAGGCTGAAGAAATTGATTTTTTTCTAGATAGTGAATTGGTAGTTCGTCAATTAAATAGACAATACAAAGTAAAAAACAAAGACTTAGCGCCTTTGTTTTTAATAATTCACAATACAGTTTTGTCTTATAAGAAAGTGACCTTTACTCATATTAGGCGAGAGGAGAACAAGTATGCTGATATGTTAGCTAATAGAGCAATGGATCAGGCAGGTTAGTAGCGTTTGATATAAAGATTACCATCTGAATGAGTAGTGGCGTATTTAATGATTCTGGCGTAACTGATATTGTTACCAATACAGTTACCGGATTTTCGCCCACTCTCTCCTCCGTGACAATCTCCAAATATTCCGTTGCCCATATAAATAAGGACGTGTCCTGAACCGCTCTTGTTATTTTTGGGCGCCCAACCAACGAAATCACCAGGCTGCATCTTATTAAGATCTTGGTCCCAAATGGCTTGGTCTTTAAATATATCACCAGTGTAAGTATCCGTATTTTTATCCCTAGCGCATTTTAGAACAAAAGCTGCAAAACCAGAGCAATCATTATAGACAGTATTGTCTGGACCAGTTTTTCCACGATTAGGATTGTTATAGGTTACCTTGCCCTTTGCTTGATTTATTATTTCAGCGATTGAACTTTTGCCGCAAGTGACTCCCAATACCGAACTGATACCATTCATATCAAGGCTTAGAGGAGTAGCTGAGTCAATATCAGGCGTAAAAGCTTCTCGTGCGAAACCACCTAATTCTACGTTTTTTAATCTAGTTAACTCCGGGTTAATTTGGTAAAGAATAATATAGGAGCTGGCCATAATCATCATTCCGACAATACTACCAATAATCATCTCTTTAGCTTGGGTGATTTTTGAGACATCACCGCCAGAGATAAGCCAAAGTACTCCACCACCCATCAGCACGAGCGCCGCCAATATTCCGACAATACCAAGACCGTAATTATAGATAGCTTCAATATATTCTGCTATCCAGGGAATTGATACTCCATAACTACCATCATCATTTTTTTCTGTCACAATTTGATCAGTTGGTGTAAGGGTGAGGCCCGGTATTTTTATTTGTAAATCAGGTAAGATAAACTTCGCTGGGACGTATGGCTGGATAGTTTCTTTACAGCAGCAAACTTGTCTGGAGCCATAGACAACGGGTTCAGGTGATGTACAGTCAGCCGTTCTATTCATGGATTTTATTTCACCCGCGGCCGTATCGCATTCTGGGGTACTAGCAGGTACTCCAGCCATGCCAGTACTCGTAGGAACAGATCTCCAGCTACATACCCGTTCCGCCTGAGCAGGGCTTGTATGAAAAAAAAATAGTAAACCGAAAACTATTAATAGTGTTTTTAAGAGATATGTTTTAGACATAGTTATTAATAATTTCTTATTTGCTACTGCAGTTACCAAACCCTAAGATTGCCCCGCAGCTATAATTCGTGCTCCCGCCCCAATAATATTCTACAGTGTAGCCAGTAGTGTACCATTCGTCGCACCAGTTTTTACAATCACTGACGGTTAGATCGTTTTTGCAAGTAAAGCTAACTGGCAGGCCAACATTTCCTACCCCTAAATAGTTTACACACTCACAACAGACGTTATCAACTCGGCAATCATATTTATCATTAACATCAAGGCAGGCTTCTCCGGCTCCGCATGATTTACTAGGACTCATACAAGATACTTCTTGGCCAGCCTTATCGCCTTCGCGAGCAATTGTTTTACCATTTTTTACTTCTACTAGAATAGATGTTAAACCAGCCTCAGGATCACAACAGTTTAGATAACTTCTTTGAGCAACAATCCCTGTAGTAATTGGTTTAAGTTCTAACAAAGCTGGATTTATAGTGTTAAGAATGACCCATGATCCGAAAAGAATAACTAATCCGCTTACGCTGCCAACGATTAGTTCTTTGGCTTGAGTTATCTTAGCGTCATTCCCCCCAGAAGTTAACCACAATAGTCCTCCGCCCATAAGCACAAGAGCTGCTAAAATTCCAGCAATCATTAAACCGTAGTCGTAAATTCCTTTAATATATCGAGCTAACAAATCACTTTTTATATTATCTGAGCCGTCGTATTTTCCGACTTCAATCTCTTTCTGGTCTAACCCAGATACCGGAATTTGTACTTGAGGTGTAAATTTTAAAGATTGAACATTGTTATCAGTAACTACAGTAGAAGCGACGGCGCTAGCAGTGTTTGATTCAGGAGTGATGTCAGTAAAGGTGTAAGGTGGACTATATATATAGCACTTATTGACTAAAGCGACTGCGTTAGATAGAAAAGTTGTTTCTGCGTAATCAATATTTTGGCACTCACTTTGCTTTAAATTATCTGTGGTTATTACGCCATTTCGATCTTTTACGCAGCAGCCCTCATCGTCAGGTCCGCAGCAACATTTGGCCGTTGTCCCGTTAGGTTTCTGGCCGCTACAATAAGACTCTGATGCGGCCGTTACCCAGCCGCCATCAATGTCGCTACATTTGTTGTATAGTGACCACATGCAATTTGCAGACGCAGCTTCAGCAGTCGTAAAAAAAACAAGCAGAGCCGTGATTATAAAAATCCTTATTTGTATTTTTTTAATCATAAGAATCAGAGGAGTGATTATTGTAGCAGCCCGTCTATTAGTTCTCTAAGACGCTCTTCTGGAAAACTTCCGGTAATAGAATAATTATTTACAAACCAAGTAGGAGTGCCATCTATCTGCAACAGTTCTCCGTCGTCGTAGTCTTTTTTAATTTGTGTTATATAACGACGGTCATCAAAACATTTTATAAATCTAGATCCATCTAGTTTCATCTCTTCAGCTAAGCCAAGTATCAGCGATCTTAACTCGGCCCCCGTTGCCTCGGTAGGGGCTTTATAAAGATAAAACTGGTCGTGCATTTCCCAAAATTTTTCTTGTTCTCCGGCACATCTCGCCGCTAAAGCCAAGTCGATAGAATTATCATGTAAGGGATAGTCGCGATAAACAACTTTTACTTCATTTTTATATTCTTCGGCAATATTACGAAGACCGGCTGCGGATTCACGACAAAATGGGCAAGAAAAATCAGCAAATTCTACAATAGTCACTTTAGCATCGCTGGGTCCGGTATAAAAATTTGTCCCGTCCCCGGCTACCGCCTTTATATAATCTTGGAAATCTTGTTCAGTGGGTTGCTCAATATATTCACCAGCTATAATATTTTTTACCTGGTTAGCGACATAAGCACTAGCTACAGCTAGGAAAAGAAAAACAATTACGGCCAAGGTAATTATTAAAATGCCCCACCACTTCTTATACCAAGGCCTAAGAGCCTTGCTATTACGTGCTTTCATCTCAGCGTATTTTAGTCTTTCGTTTAAACTCATAATTGAAAAATGTCTCATTTTTTCTTATACTCAAATTATATCATAAATGAACTACTAATTAAATGAAACTTATATCATGGAATGTAAATGGAATTAGGGCGGTCTCAAAAAAAGGTTTTAAAGATTTTCTACAAACAGTTAAGCCTGATGTTTTAGGGGTTCAAGAAATAAAAATTTCTAGTTCGACTAGAGAGAGTCACGAATTTGATTTTGCTGGTTACCGGGAATTTTGGCATAGTGCCGAGCGCCCGGGCTATAGCGGTACAGCAGTGTTTATTCGAGACGGCTTTAATGACGTGTTGGCGGTAACAAATGGCATGGGAGAGAAAAAGTTTGATCGTGAGGGTCGGTCTCAGACAGTGGAATTCAAAAAGTTTTATTTATTAAATGTTTATTTCCCAAACTCTAATAACGAGCTATCAAGGCTAGGCTACAAATTAGAGTTTAATGAGGCTTTGCTAAAGTATATTAAAAAACTGGAAAAGAAGAAGCCGGTTGTCATAACTGGTGATTTTAACGTAGCTCATCAGGAGATAGATTTGGCTAGGCCTAAAGAAAATATTGGTCAGGCCGGATTTACAGCCGAAGAACGTGATTGGATGACAAAACTATTAAAAACTGGATATATTGATACTTTTCGTTTTTTAAACGGGGATAAAATTCAGTATAGTTGGTGGAGCTTTAGGGCGGCAGCTAGAAGCAGAAATGTCGGTTGGCGGATTGACTATTTCTGTGCCTCAGTTAAGCTTAAGACACTAATAAAAAAGGCTTATATAATGGATCAGGTACTAGGGTCTGACCACGCGCCGGTTGCCTTGGAATTATAAATATATGTACGACCAGCAAAATATTGAAAAAAAATGGCAAGAAAAATGGCGGTCTCAAGGTGCTCACTTAACGGGCGCCGACTCTTCTAAACCAAAACGGTTTGTTTTAGATATGTTTCCCTATCCTTCAGGAGCCGGTCTTCATGCCGGGCACGTTGAATCTTATACGGCTACTGATATATATGCCCGTTATTCTAGGGCTAAGGGGTACAATGTCTTATACCCTCAGGGGTTCGATGCCTTTGGTTTGCCGGCGGAAAATTACGCTATTAAGACCGGTATTCATCCTGCTGAAACGACTCAAACTGCTATTAATACCTTTAAGCGCCAGATAGACTCTTTAGGCTTGTCTTATGATTGGAATAAATCAGTCGTTACTTCTGATCCGGGATACTATAAATGGACACAGTGGTTATTTTTATTATTATACAAAAATGGCCTAGCTTATAAAAAAAAGGCTAAGGTCAATTGGTGTGCTAGTTGTCAGACCGTTTTAGCCAATGAGCAGGTAGATAATGGTGCTTGTGATCGCTGCGCTAACCCAGTTGTTCAGAAGGATCTAGAGCAGTGGTTTTTTAAGATCAGTGACTTTATAGAAGATTACAAGAAGGATGGCGAGATGCGGCCGGGACTTTTAAATGGTCTTAGTAATATAGATTGGCCGACTTCTACTAAGGCGGCTCAGAAAAATTGGATAGGTAGGAGCGAAGGGGCGGAAATAGATTTTAAAATTTCTGGAATAGAAAAAAAGATTAGAGTTTTTACTACCAGATTAGACACAATATTTGGCTGTACTTATATTGTTATCGCTCCGGAAAATCCTGTAGTTCAAGAGTTCAAAGAAAAAATAGCCAACTGGTCTGAAGTTGAAGAATATTTAACTCTTACAAAAACTAAAACTGATTTACAAAGAACTGACCTGAATAAAGACAAGACAGGAATTAAATTAGAAGGAGTTTTTGCTATTAATCCATTCAACCAGGAAGAAATACCAGTTTATGCAGCTGATTATGTTCTAGCTTCATATGGGACTGGTGCAGTTATGGCTGTTCCGGCTCACGATGAGCGTGATTATATCTTTGCCGAAAAATATCATTTGCCGATTAAAACAGTTGTTACCGCTGAATCAGAAACTGTTGTTGCAGGAGAAGCTTTTCTTGAAGATGGCAGACTAATAGAGTCTGGTAAATTTTCCGGTTTAGACTCAGCGGCCGCTAGAGAAGCTATGGTTGGTTTTTTGGCAGAGCAGGGAGCTGGTTCTTTACGAGTTAACTACCGCTTGAGAGATTGGTTGGTTTCCCGGCAAAGATATTGGGGCGCGCCGATTCCGATTATTTACTGTCCGACTTGCGGTGAGGTTCCAGTACCTGAAGAAAACTTGCCGGTAGAATTACCGACTGACGTTGATTTTCGTCCGACCGGGGAATCACCACTTAAGTATTCAGCAACTTTTCAAAAAGTTTCTTGTCCAAAATGTGGCAAAGCAGCTAAGAGGGAAAGCGATACCATGGATACTTTTGTTTGTTCTTCTTGGTATTACTTGCGTTATCCAGATCCGAAAAATTCTGAGGCTTTTGCTAGCGCAGAATCATTAAATTATTGGTTACCGGTTGATGTTTATTTGGGAGGAGCAGAGCACAGCGTGCTTCATTTGCTTTACTCTCGTTTTATAACTAAAGTTCTTGATAAGCATGGACATCTATCTTTTAACGAACCATTTTTAAAGCTTAGACATCAAGGAATTATTCTGGGTGAAGATGGTAATAAGATGTCGAAGTCGAAAGGTAACGTGATTAATCCTGATGAATTGGTAGATAAGTATGGCGCGGATTCCTTGCGTATGTATGAGATGTTCATGGGGCCCTTAGAAGACATGAAGCCTTGGAGCAATCAAGGAATTGTCGGAGTACGCCGCTTTTTGGATAAAACCTACTTGTTGGGTGAAGATTTTAAGGGCGAAGATAAGAAGCAGACTTTATCTTTACTTCATAAAACAATTAAAAAAGTCGGTTTAGATATTGAGGGCTTTAAATATAACACAGCTATCTCTGCGCTGATGATTTTAGTTAATAACTTACACGAAGGTCGGTCAGAAACAGGTTGGCCACTGTCTAAAGAATCAATAGAAAAGTTTTTAATTATCATATCGCCTTTTGCACCACACCTTGCCGAAGAAATATGGGAGAAAATTGGTAACAAGCAGAGTATTTTCCAGGCACCATGGCCCGACTTTGATGCCAATTTAGTTAAGGATGACACCGTTAACTTTGTTGTTCAGATAAATGGAAAATTACGCGGCACTTTTTTAGTATCAAGTAGCATTACGGACACTGAGGCCTTAAAACTTGCGACTGAAGATAGTGGTGTCAAAAAATGGTTAGACGGAAAAGAAATTATTCGTCATGTTTTTGTCCCCGGACGTCTTCTTA